>JAEXTE010000152.1 GCA_023453655.1 Pseudomonadota bacterium | reverse complement strand
GGCAATCGCTGAACTCGCCCCGCTGCTCGCAGCGGGCCCGGACCCGCGCGGCGAGTTCGCCTGGTCCGGCGCCGCCATCCGTCGCTGGCGCGGCCTGCTGTACGCCGGCTTGCGTCCACCTCCGCCGGATACCGCGCCGCGGTACTGGGACGGGCGGGCCGCGCTGCACTGGAGCGGCGGCGAGCTGTCGCTGACGCCGTCGGGACCGGCGGGCGAACCCCGGGACGCCATCACACCGCGTTTCGTCGTACGCTCCCGTCAGGGCGGCGAGCGCATCACCCTGCCCGGCCGGCGCCATTCGCATGCGCTCAAGCACGTGCTGCAGGACCTCGGCGTGCCGCCCTGGAGCCGCGAGCGGTTGCCGCTGCTGTTCGACCCGGAGGGCGAGCTGCTGGCCGCCGGCGACCTGGTCCTCTCGGCCCGCTTCGACGCCTGGTCGCGCAACACCGGACGGCGCCTGTCCTGGCGCGATTGAGCGTCGCGCACATGCCGTCCGCGGGCGGCTGGCTTACACTGCGCGCATGGGCCAGAAAGCCGACACCACGACCTCCGACGCCTCGCCCGTCGCCGATTTCGAGTCCTCGCTCGACCAGCTCGAACAGCTGGTGGAGAAGATGGAGCACGGCGAGATGAGCCTGGAGGAATCCCTCGCCGCCTACGAACGCGGCGTGGGCCTGTACCGCCACTGCCAGCAGGCGCTGGAGCAAGCCGAACTGCGCGTGCGCCTGCTTGCCGATCCCGACGCGCCGGAGCGGGCCGAACCCTTCCCCGGCCTCGATGGCGACGCCTGACCCCGCGGGGGGCCTGCTCCAGGCCGACCTGGCCCACTGGCGCAGCCGCACCGACGCCACGCTCGCGGCCGCGTTCGACGCCCTGGAAGGCCGGACCGAACCGCGCCTGCTCGCGGCCATGCGCCATGCGGTACTGCTCGGCGGCAAGCGGATGCGCCCACTGCTGACCTACGCCGCCGGCCTGGCCTGCGGCGCCGACATCACCCGCCTGGACGCCCCCGCCGCGGCGGTGGAGCTGGTGCATGCCTACTCGCTGGTGCACGACGACCTGCCGGCCATGGACGACGACGCCCTGCGCCGCGGCCAGCCCACCGTGCATGTGGCCTTCGACGAAGCCACCGCGATCCTGGCCGGCGATGCGCTGCAGTCATTGGCCTTCGCCCTGCTTGCCGATGCGCCGGTGCCCGACGCCGCGCGCGTGTCGATGCTGGCCGAACTGGCCGGCGCCGCCGGCGCGGCCGGCATGTGCGGCGGGCAGGCTTTCGACCTGGCGGCCACCGGCAGCGCGATCCCGCTGGACGCCCTGGAACGGCTGCATGCGCTCAAGACCGGCGCGCTGCTGCGTTCCGCGGTGCGCCTGGGCGCGATCGCGGCCGGCGCGGATGCCGCGGCGCGCGACCGGCTGGACGGCTTCGCACAGGCGCTGGGGCTGGCCTTCCAGATCCGCGACGACCTGCTCGACATCGAGGGCGACAGCGCCACGCTCGGCAAGACCGCCGGCAAGGACGTGGCGCAGGACAAGGCCACCTTCCCCGCCCTGCTTGGCGTCGAGGCCTCGCGCGCGCGCCTGCGCGAACTCGCCGCGCGGATGTCGGAGGCCCTGGCCGGCTTCCCCGGCGACACCGCCGCGCTGGCCGAACTGGGCCGGCGCTCCATCGAGCGCGCGCACTAGCCAGCGCGCAACGTCGCGCGATCCCGGGCCTCGCGTGCCCGCGATGATCATCCCGCGCGCCGCCGTCGCCATCGTCTTCACTTCGGTTAGAGTGCCGGCCATGCGCCGCACTACCGTCCTGCTGCTGCTCTCGTGCCTGCTCGCCTGCAGCGGGCTCGCCCAGGCCTGGGACGGGCATGGCCATCGCCTCGTCGCGAGGCTCGCCGAACCCCACCTGCATCCGGACGCCCACGCCGAAGTGCAACGGCTGCTGGCACTGGAGGGCGCCAGCCGGATGCACGAAGTGGCCAGCTGGGCGGACGACCTGCGCAGCGGTGAGTCCCTGCTCGCGAAGGAATCTGCGCGCTGGCACTTCGTCAACATGGCCGAGGACGGCTGCGCCTACGATGCCGCCCGCCACTGCCCCGAGGGCGACTGCGTGGTGGCCGCGCTCCACAAGCAGGCCGGCATCCTGGGCGACCGCGACCAGCCGGATGCCGAGCGCCTGCAGGCGTTGAAGTTCGTCGTCCACTTCGTCGGCGACATCCACCAGCCGCTGCACGCGGGCTACGGTCACGACCGCGGCGGCAACCGCGTGCAGGTGCACGTGCACGGCAAGGGCAGCAACCTGCACGCGCTGTGGGACGAGGACCTGTTGGCCACGGCGGGGCTGGACGAAGCCGCGCACGCGGACAAACTGCAGCTCACCGAGGATCAGTTGCCCGCCGATGTCGGCCCGTATACGCCCTCGGCCCCGGCGGTGTGGGCCGAGCAGTCGTGCCGGATCGCCACTGCGCCAGGGGTGTATCCGGACGAAGCGAAACTGGGCGAGGCCTACCTCCGCCAGCATCTGCCGACCGTCGAGCGCCAGGTACGGCTTGGGGCCGCGCGGCTGGCCCGCCTTCTCAACGAGGTACTGGCCTGAACGGCACAGGTCCGTCATTGCCCGCCTGCCGCCTGGCGTGGCCGTCCTGGGCCTAGTTCCTGTAGAACCCGCTCGAACAGTTGCTGTAGATGACCTCGCAGGCGAGCCCTTCGTGGGCACGGCGGCAAGCATCGAGCACCAGGCTGCTGGCGTCTTCTGCCGACGGGGCCGCAACATGGTACGTCGGCATGACCGGCTCCGGTCCACCGGGCTTTGCGATGGCTGCGCAGCTGTCGCGATAGGTAAAAAACACTTCGCAATCCTCGCCGCCAGCCGATTTGCACCCCCTGATCGCGCCGCGAGCCGCCGCCTTCGGGGATCTCGTCCCTGTCGAGACCCCGATGATGGACTGCGCGCCATTCCGGGCGAAGGCACCCCACCCGGGTCGCCAGGTCGGCTCCGTCCGGGGAAACATGATCCACGGGATTCCACCGCCACCCGGGCCGCAGCGCGCCGAACCCACCGCCACGCCCTGGGGGCACGCGGTCTGGGCCAGCACCGGGCCGCAGCCGGCAAGAAGTACAACCGAAACCAGGGCTACCTTGCGCATCGAGCCATTCCGAATCGATATGTCTGCTGACGGATGTCGGAGTGCATCGCGGCGCCGAGCCGGCGATGGCTGATCGCCGACTCGACGGACCGTCCTGCTACCGCAGCGGATTGGCGTTGATCGCCTCGCCCTTCCGGCCGCAGGCAGGGGGGTTGGTCATCCCGAGACTGAGCAGGTTGCCGCCGTTGATGATGCAGGTGAACTCCTTGCCATCGGCAGCCTTGAGGCTGGCGTAGGTATTGGTCCCCTCCGTACGCCGGCTCACCAGGGTGAGTTCGGCCGGGTCGTAACCGAGGGCGCCAGCCGACTCGGAGCGGATCCGATCGTCGCTGAGCGAGTTCGTTCCAGAGGCCAGCGAGGTGCAGCCGGACAGGGCCAGCGACAGCACGACGGCGCAGGTGCAGGTGTTGAGTCCATTCATGGGTGTGTTCCTTCCATTCGCGGCCCGGAAGCGGAATCGTCGAGGTGGGCCGGGCCTCTCCGATAGGCAACGCCGGTCGGGCGCCGCCGTTGGGCATCAGCGCGCACCCGGCTGTCCCGGTGCCCCGTAGGTCGGCTGGTTGAAGGCGCTGTAGGGATTGAACTGGCCGAGCGTGCCCTGGAACAGCATCGCGGCCATCGGCGGCGCGCTGACGATGAGCGCGGTAAGAATCAGGCCCAGGCCGCCCTGCTGCATCGCCATGGCGGTCACGCTCTCGCTGCCGGGCACGAGCATCGAGGCGACCCAGAACGCCATGCCCACTGCGATGACCATGTCCAGCGCCAGGGTCACCATCACGCTCAGCAATGCCATCGAGAACAGCGTACCGACGCCGAAGAACAGCCAGCGCTGGAACAGCGACCGCGTCTGCTCGAACAAGAGGCACAGGATGAACAGCGGCCCCAGCGCCACCACCAGCCCGATCGCGATCTTGTTGAGCAGCAGCGCGGTCGCGGCCATGATCGCGGGCCCGCCGAGGCCAACGCTGGTCAGCAACAGCGCGCGCTCCTTCTGCGACTGGGTGACCACGTTGTCCCGCACGTCCACCGCGTCGATCGCCTCCAGCGCCACCTGCATGATCGCCAGGGCCCGGTCGATGTCCTCGTAGGCGCCTTCGCTGTCCTCGCCTGTCATGGTTTCGTTGATCGTCCTGCTCAGGCCATCGCTCAGGGTCTGGTAGATCGAGCCCCAGGAGACCGCCACGCCCAGGGCGATGCCGACGATGAAGGTGGCCCGCAGCGAGCTGACCACGAGGGCCATCATCGATTCGCGCGACTGTCCGGTCACGACCCGGTAGCCCTGCAACATGATCCACAGGGTCAGCAGGGTGATGCCGAGCCCGCCCAGCACCCGGACCACGCGTGCGCCGAGGTTGGGCAGGTATTCCCCGATCAGTTCGTCGTCGAGGAAGCTGCTGATCTCGCTGAAGAAGACCATGTTCGGCAATCCCGCCTGGGGGAACAGCCAGCCGAACGCCGCATTCGCCAGCCCTGGGTCGAGAACGTCCATATTCCTGCCTTTGCCGTCCCTGGTGGTGCAGCCTGGGGCCCGTCCGTCAGCGGGCACGACGACGCGCCACGCCCAGCGCCGCCTTCAAGGTTCCGTATTGCACCGCGGTATCCATCAGCCCGGCGATGCCCCCCTTGCGCGCGGCTTCGTCGCTGAAGGCGGCCTGCCCGAGCCAGACCTGCTCGGTATGCAACGCCTGCAGCGCGGCATCGTAGGCGCCCAGCAGTGTGCTGGCGTTCTGCACATCGGCGGTAACACGCGCCTCGAGCTGGGCGATGTTGTTGTCCACACGGTCCAGCGCGCCCGGCTGGTCTTCCGGCACGTTCTCGGCCTGGCGCCGGATCTCGTCCATCTCCCGGTCCCGCTCGGAGAGCCGGTTGAGGATCTTGACCATGACGTTGTAGCGCGTGTTCTCGGTCTGCACGATCGCCATGCAGTTCTGGAGCTGGCGCCGCGAGATCTCCGCGATCCGGGCCGGCGCCCTCGGCAGCGAGTCGGCGCTGCCGCAGCGCTCGTCGACGAAGTCGTTGAGTCCACGCTCTGCCAGGGTCTCGCGATAACCCGCGCCACCCTTGAAGGCCTGGCCGCGGACGTACTTCTGTTCGAGATCGCGCAACTGCGCTTCGTATTGCTGGATCTGACGGCGCAACTGGTCGTACTTCTGCTGGTACTGGGCGATCCAGGCGAGTTTGTTGGTGATCGTGTGCGCCGGGTCCGCCACGATCGCCTGCCCCGACGCCAGCGGCACCCACATGCATCCGGCAACCAGGGCCGCCACAACGGCGGGCCTCTGGACCAGGCGCTTCATGCGTTCCCTGCTCATTTCCGCTACTCCCTGATGGCGGGCTCCAGCCCGGATTCGTTGCCCCGTCCATGGCTGGCGACGGGGGCCGCACGACCGGCCGCGCCTTCCGCTGCCCGCCCCGCACCGCTCGCCCGCGCGCCCTTGCGCTCGCGCTGGAAGCGCGGCAGCCACTGCTCGGGCGACAGCTCGGCTTCGCCGCCATCGAGCGCCCGCGATTCCTCGGCGAGGATGCGATGCATCACTGCGATGTTGTCGGTACTGGCGGAGATCACCGCCAGCGCGTCCTCGAGTCCGCGCAGGTTGAGCTGGCAAACGGTCGAGACATGGCCCTGCTTGACCAGGAAACTCCGCGAGCGCTCGTCCAGGTTCTTGACCACCTGGTACTCGGCCTCGGTCAGTTTCAGCCCCTCGATGTAGTCGTCCCGCGATGCGCCCGGATTGGGCAGCAGGATCAGGGTGGCCGTCTGTTCGATCAGCGCGGCCGAAATGTCGCTGCCCAGCGCGTCCTCCGGACTCTGGGTGGCGAAAATTCCGAAGCCATTCTGCTTACGGATGGTCTTCTGCTTGTTGCGGGCGAACTCCTTGAGCTCCCCGCCGCCTGCGAGGATCTTCCAGAACTCGTCCATCACGTAGATCAGCCGCCTTCCGTCGATCAGATCCTCCAGCCGGTGCAGCAGGTAGCTGACCACGGGGACCCGGACCTCG
Organism: Pseudomonadota bacterium; assembly: GCA_023453655.1. Classification (GTDB taxonomy): domain Bacteria; phylum Pseudomonadota; class Gammaproteobacteria; order Xanthomonadales; family Xanthomonadaceae; genus Luteimonas; species Luteimonas composti. The sequence goes on along the minus strand of JAEXTE010000152.1, from coordinate 9,117 downwards.
GCGTTGTCGATGACGTCGGTGTAGTCGAAACCGATGATGTTGGCCCGGTCGAGGTCGATGATGTCGACCGGGTTGTCGAACACCCAGCCCAGCGCATGCCCGGCCGTCCACTTGCGCAGGCGCGCGTACAGCCCGTCGTCGCCCATGTTGGGCAGGCTCTTCTGGAAGTTTGTCATCGAGCGCAGGTGCGGCGGCATGTCCAGCATGGCCGCGACGGCACGGTGGATGTCCTCGTCCTCGCTGGCGGTGTAGTGCGCCTTCCCCGCCAGCGTCTTGACGAGGTTGCCCAGGAACTGCGCGTTGGCATCAGTGTTTTCGCACTGGAACGGGTTGAACCCGGTGGGCTCGCCGTTCGCCAGGGCCAGGTAGTTTCCGCCGCAGGCGCGAACGAAGATCTCGGCGCCGCGGTCCTTGTCGAAGAAGAAGATCGTAGGGGGCGGGTCGTACTTCTGGACCTGGCTGAGCAGGAAGTTGATCAGCGCCGTCTTGCCGGTGCCCGACTTGCCGATCACCATGGTGTTGGCGATCGCCTTTTCCCCGAGCGAGTTCTCGGCCGGGTGGGTGGCGTGGAAATTGAAGTAGTACGGCTGCCCGTTGGTGGTCTGCAGCGCGGTCACGCATTCGCCCCAGGGATTGTTGTACCGCTTGCCGGTCGCGAAGTTGTGCAACGGCGACAGGCCGAGGAAGTTGAGCGAACTCACGTTCGCGATGCGGGTCCGGTACTTCCAGTTGCCCGGGAACTGCGAATAGAACGAGGCGCAGGCCGCCAGGTCCTCCTTGGCCGATACGAAGCCGGCGTTGGACAGCTCGGCCCTGGCCGTGGCGAGGTTGCGCGAGAGCTGCTGCTGGTCGCCGGCGTACAGCGTCATGATGAAGTGGTACTCGCCCAGGACGAAGTTGCCCGAGGCCACCTGGTCCATGGCCTGGTCGAGTTCGGCGATCTGGCTGACCGCCTTGTCGCCCGACGAGATCATCATGCCCTTGGTGCGGTCGAGTACCTTCAACGCGTCCTGGCGGCCCATGGGGCTGAACGAATGGGTGATCACGTACTCGAAATCGAGGTACTTGAGTCCGTTGAGGATGCCCGGCCAGGTCGCGTCGGAGTATTCCTTGATGTTGAGTATCGCGCCGAAGTGGTGCCCGCCCCCGGGCGTGGTGATGGCGAAGTCGCCGCCGCGGGGCGAGAACGTGTGGCGGCTCACCGGCAAGTAGTCGCAGACCGGCGCGCGGAGCACCGGCACCGGCTCGCGGATCCGGTTGAGCAGGTAGCCGAACAGTTCCAGCGTCTGGGAGAACACGACCCCGTTCGCACCCTCGTACATCCCGAGGCGTACCGGCGCATGGTCCCTGAGCACCGCCTCGAGATTGCCGGCCAGCTCCAGCAGACGCGCGACGGCCTGGTCCTGCTCGGCCTGGAGGCGGGTGGTTGTCGTCGACCGTTCGACCAGGCGCTTCCCGCCGACGACCGGCCGATAGATCATCGTCAGGTACAGCTCGTTCTGCATGATCTTCTGCGCGGAGAGCGCCGCGTAGTAGTCGTCCGACAGTTGCTGGTTGAAGGCTTGTCCGTAGGCGCCGCCGACCTGCACGCCGCCGCGCCGGCGCAGGTCGTGTACCCAGAACGCGACGTTGACGAAGTCCGGCGCGCGCAGGGTCTGCAGCATCCGGTTGAAGGTGGAGTGGCGATGCTCCAGGTCCCATTCCTCGCGGCCGACGAAGGGCAGTCCGTCCAGCCGCCAGGTCAGCAGGAAATCCCCGCCCGTCGTCTTCACCACGTGCTGGGCCACATGCGAAGACAGCGGGACGAACTCGGCGACGGCGGTGTCTGCAACGGCCATGGATTCACCCATCCCTCGCGGGAAGCTGGAGATCCCTGCGGTAGCTGTTCGGGGAAAAGGCCCACGCGCCGTCGTGCAGGCGGACGTTGCGGACCTTGCCCCGGAACTGCCACCGCAGGCCAAGCAGCCGGAAGATCATCTCGTCGCGCCGCGCCATCTGGCGCATGACGAAGATCACGACCGGCAGCAGGGCCATGAAGAACATGTTGAGGTAGAAGGTCAGCAGGAGGCACGCGCCGGCCCCGATCGCGAAGGGCACGTAGGGCACCCCCATGAACATGGCCGGGCGCGTGCAACCCCTGAACAGCACATCCTTATGCATGCTGGAGCAACTGGGCGGCGAGCATGGCGGTGGAGGTGACGTCGTCCGGCAGCAGCATCCGCGCGATCTGGCTCGCCGCGCCGATCAGGAAGCCTCCGATCAGTACCGGCGCGACATCGCCGATACGCTTGTGGTTGAAGGCGATCTGGTAGCCCGCGAAGATCACCGCGATGGTCACCACTGCGATCGAGGCCACGTTGAGCAGCGAGTTGATATTGGTGAAGAACGTCTCGACCCGCCCCCGGGCGCCGGTGCCGTCCTGGGCGAGGACGAGCAGCGGCATGGCGACTGCGGTGGCGGCCACCAGGGCCCGGCTGGCGGCGCCGGTGAGCCGGGTCTTGGCGTTGCTGTATGCGGTGTGCTTCATGGCGGACTCCAGGTATGTGGTGGTTGCACTGAGGTGAAGGGAACTTCCACGCGCCGGCCGGCGCGCATGCCGCTAGAACACGAAGGCGGTATCGGCGGACGGGTCGGCCTGCGACGGCGCCAACGGACGCGCGGGGCGCGAGGCCGCGGCCATCGGCTGGACGAGGACCGGCGCATCCGCGCCTTGGGGCGACGCTGGACCGGGGGTCAGGCGGGAGGATGGCCCTGGCGCGGCCATGCCGGATCCCGCCGGCACAGCCGCTTCCGATGCCACCGTGGCCACCTGGGCCCGGCGCGAGAGCAGCGAGCGGCCGGGCTCGGCAGCGGCGCTTTTCGTGCGGGCGCGGCGCTCCACCAGTCCGACGGGCGGCACGTCCTGCCGGGCCACTGCCGCGCCCCAGGCGTCGAACACCTTCTGCACGTAGCCATGCCGGAACCCGGTGACGAAGTTGCCGGAGTAGTAGCAGCTCAACGCCTTGCCCCAGTCCTGTCCGGCGCGACGATGGCAGTCCGCCAGGATCCTGGCGCCCGCCTGCAGGTTCGGACAGACGTCGAAGGCGCGCTCGTAGGAATCCAGCCCCTGGCTCGCCAGGTTGTAGCGATTGACCTGCGCCAGGCCCAGCGAGAAGTTGTAGCCCTCGCGCTCTAGCATGCGGGCCGTGGACACCGCCTCGTCCAGCGTCCGTGGCTGGCGCTCGAGGCGCCCACCCACCACGCCGATCGCGTAGCGGTTGAAAGACGACTCGACCCGGACCACGTGCCGCATCACCTCCGCAGGCACCGCCAGTTCTGCGCACCCCATCAGTTCCATGCCAGGCAACATTCGTCAGCGTCCTCCACTGGGGCCGGGCCACGCGGCGGATGCGCCATCCGCCGCACACAGAACCTTGCGCGCAGCCGCGACCTGGCCGTTCATGCGAAGGCCCTCCCGGGGTCGAAGTCGATGCCGGTGATGTACCTCCGGCCTGCGTGCGCCTTGATGTGCACCACGATGTCGATGGTCATGCGCAGCAAGCGCTTGATCACCTCGAACTCGAGCCTGGCGCCTTCGGCCGATGCCTTCACCATCAACGCCAGCTGGTCCCAGGCCTGCTTCGTGCTGCCGGCATGGCAGCTTGTGATCGATCCGGGGTGCCCCGAAGCGCAGTTGCGGATGAAGTAGAAGGATTCGTCGCCGCGCAACTCCGCCAGGATGATCCTGTCCGGCTTCATCCTCAGGCAGGCCTCCATACAGCTGCGCGCGGTGACGTTGCTCGTCGACTGGCCGCCCTTCGAGTACAACAGGTGGACCACATTGGGCTGGCGCAGGAACAGTTCGCGAGCGTCCTCGATGGTCACCAGCCGCTCGGCGTCGGGGATGTGGTGGACCAGCGACTTCATGAAGGTGGTCTTGCCGCTGCCGGTCGCCCCGGCTACGACGATGTTCTTGCGGTACTGCACCGCCTTGCGGAAGAAGTCGGCATAGCGGCGTTCGCGCTGCAGCTGCAGCAGCTCGCGGTCGTGCTCGCCCAGGTCCTCGCCCTGCTCGAGAATCTCGTCGAAGAAGCCGTCCGCTTCGTATTCCTCCAGGGTCTTGCCGAATTTCGCAGGCAGCCGGATCGTGATCGACACCCTGCCGGCATCGCAGGCCGGCGGGATCACGAACTGTGCGCGCTGGCCGGTCGGAAAGGTCAGCGAGACCATGGGATCGGCGTCGGTGATCCGCTGCCCGGTGTTGCTCTCGTTGACCACCGCGGTGCAGAACTGCCGTGCGCGCTCGAACGTGAGCATCGGCACGTCATTGCGGCGCCAGCCGTCGCGTGTCTCCAGATACAGCTCGCCGGGCCGGTTGATGCAGATCTCGGTGACGTCGACCGAGTCCATGTGGGACCCGATGCCGAGCAGGCGGTACTGGTAGTCCAGAAAGTCGTTGGACACCGCCGCGGTGGCTGCTGCGCCGTTCATTGCATCCCCCGCTGCAGCACGGCCGAGAAGTCCACGTCCCGGGCCACGTAGACGTTCACGACCGTGCCCTGGTTGATGGTCACCGTCGGCGGGCGGGCCATGTTGCGTTCCAGCACCATGTTGGCCAGGCGCTCCATGGTGCGCGCGGTGTTGCTCTCGTACGGGCTCTGCACCACTACACCGTTGGCGATGGAGGTCTCCTGCGGTCCGTGTTTGGCACCCGCATACTTGAATGCATCGCTGAGCATGCTGATCAGCAGCGCAGACCCGATCCGCTGGCCCCAATGGGCCGAGTAATCTCCCGGGTTGCCCGCGGCGCCCAGCATGTCCACCCCAGGGCTGCGCATGTTCACATCCAGGCCAGTGGGCGTGGTAACCCGATCCCAGACCACCGCCACCCGGTCGCCGACGATGGCGTCCTTCTCGTAGCTGCCCGAGACCTTCGACCCGCGCGGAAGCAGCAGTCGGCGGCCGGTGACCGAATACACCGGCTCGGTCACCACGCATGAGGTATATCCAGGGAAATCCGAGATCACCCGCGACTGCAGCACGCAGCGTATGTAGGTGCCACGCAGCAGCAGCGTGTCCGGGTTGTAGAGGGGCTTCGCGCTCGCTTCGCCCCGAGGCGCCTGCTCGACGACCGAAGGCTCCGGATTTCCCGCCGCCATCATCAGCCGCGCGTACTCCTCGGGAGGCAGCATGCCCGGCACGTCGCCGGCATCGCCCGGCTGACCGACGAAGCCCGCCACGTCCTGCATGCGCCGCTCCTGGAGCGTCAGGCCACGACGCTCCGGCCAGGCCGGCGCCGGCAGCGACGCGGGCATCGAGACGGGGCCTGCCTCCTGCTGCAACGGAATGGGCGGCAGCGGCGGCAGTTCCGCGACCGGCGTCGCCACGGATCGTTCGGGGGGCAGCTCGGGCAGGTCGCGAGGCGCGGCCGGGATCACCACTTCCTCGCTGCGCGGCCTGGGACCACGATCATCGGCGCGCGTCATCGCACCGCTGAAGATCCAGTATGCGGCGCACAGCAGCAGCAGCACGATGCCGCCCAGGAAGAGCAGCGCCTTCCGGTTGAGGCGCTGCATTTCCACCACCTGCAGCCTGGGTGCGTCTGCGTCCAGGTCCGGCTCGAAACCGGCCTGTCGCTCCTGGTAGGGGTTGGCCGCCGCGGATGCGCCTCGCCGGCCCTCGTCATGGGGTGTCTGCGTCACGATTCCGGGCTCCTGCGCAAGCCGACGACGTGGTCGCCGTGCCGAAGGACGAGGTAGGGATAGGTACCGTGCACGACGATGGTGTCGCCCTCGACCGTGGAGTTGACGACGAACTCTTCGCCCCGTTCGCTGTCCCGCGCGAACACCGCGGGAAAGTTTCCGCTGGGAAAGCGCGTGCGGTCGCCCATGCGGATGTAGGTGAAGCGCATGTCGTCGTACACCGTGGCCGGGACCAGCCATCCCGGATCGCGCTTGCGATGCGCGTACTCGTAGTTGAAGTGGTAGTGCCTGTCCGGATGCAGCCGCGTGCTCAGCTCGTCCGCGGCCTGCGGTTGCGCCGCTTCCGCCTGCGCGCCGCCGAAGGCGGTGTCGCTCGGATAGCGGAAGCGGATCCTGTACTGCACGCCTGCGGCCTTGGCCTGCTCCAGGCGACGCCAGTCCGCGGCCACCACCTTGAGTTCGAAGATGTAGGCGTGCGCCGCGGTCCGCACCATCAGGTTGGTGTCGACATCGACGTTCTTCGGCTTGAGGTAGAACACGTTGTCGCGGCGACTGAGATCCCAGCCCCCGCTGAATCCCGTGCTGTAGTCGAGGATGTCCTCGTGCGGGCTGAGCTCGATCTGGGTGGTGATCCCCAGGCCCGTGCGCACCGGATACACCTGGTCGGGCCGGTACTCGTATTCCTCGATCACCTGGGCGCCAGACACGCCTGTGCACGCCAGCAACGGAACGAGCAGCAGCAATCCACGCAGTTGGCGGGTCATCGTCGACAGGCTCCTCATGGGTTGGCGACCTCGTTCACCGCGGCAGGGGCACTGGCCGTGGCGGCGGCATCGCCCGACAACGGAGTGCCTCCCGGTTCGCTGGAGGGAAGCGGGCCCGGGCGTACCGCAGGACCGGGCACCGGAAACTCGGGCGGCGGCGCGGGGGCCGGCGCGTAGTCGTTGTCGACGCGGTAATTGACCACGCGGAAGCCGAGCGGGTTGAGCAGGCGGTCTTCGTCACCGAGGCGCAGGTCCGGGTCGTACTTGAATTCGAGCGTGGCGATCCTGTTGTCGAGCGGTTCCGCGCGTCCCCTGCCCTTGTCGTACAGGCTGCGCTGGAAGCGCACGGTCGCGCCGGTGGGTCGCCGTCCGGGTCCCGCACCGATCAGCACGATGCTCTGGATGCGTACGCGCACGGCGCGCGCGGAGCCGTAGAGACGGCCCGGTCGTTCCGGGTTGCTCTCCGAATGCAGCGCGATGTAGGCAGGCGCCACTTCGCTGCCGGCCATCGCCAGGGTGGTCCGCCAGTTGCGTTGCCCGATCAGGCCCGAGTCGTAGGCTTCGCGGGACAGAACGAACTGCGCCACGTTGCTTTTGTTGATCGCTTCCTCGACGGTCACGTCGCGGTCGTGGAAGTCGCCGACCAGGCGCGCCACCGTGGCGGTGCCCGTGTAGGGGTCGGCCATCACCAGATACGGAACCCGCTCCTTGAGCGGCAGGAACAGCAGATAGCCGCCGGCCAGGACCAGCGACATCGCCACCGCGCAGCCGGCGACGATCCACGCCCGCCGCTCGCTGCGGCGCATGCGCTCGACCAGGGTGAGCTCGTAGCTCACGCCTTGCTCGATGGCCCTTTCGATCCCGGGCGGGGCGGCAGTCCGTTTGCCGAACATGGGGATCCTCTATCCGTCCAGTCCGGGGCCAGCGCGCGTCTCGCCGCGCATTCTCTGGCTGACCACGATCTGCGTGCGCTCCACCGTGACCTGCACGCCGTGTTCGGCGTAGGCGGCCGAGAGCGCCGCCGCGGCCTGCTCGAGGCTGGTCGTACGGATGCCGCCGACCGGACCATGCAGGGTGTAGTCGTTGGGATGCTGGTAGGACAAGGTCATCCGCCCGTCGCGCGCCCAGCGCGACAGCATCGTCTTGAGCGTGCCGTCCGCTGGCGAGGCCTGATAGACGTAGGCCTGGTGCAGCGGGATCGCCTGCGGCGCATCCGCGAAACGGTTGACCGGTCTCCAGCGCCCGCCGACGTCGGTCGCCGGCGGCGTCGCGCAGGCGCACAGCAGGGTAAGGACGCACACGGCCATGACGTAGCGCACTGCGCCCGCGCGTGGCGCCACGCCACGTCCGCGCAGCCGCGCCGCCCGGCAGGACAATCGGAAAACGCGAACCGGCACGAGCGCCCCGTGGGCGACGCGCACTCGATCGATCACAGACGAACGCCGGATACGGGCTCCGGCCCCGGGCGCAAAATCCATTTGCTTGACACTCCTTGTTCCCCGCGGATCCCGGCGCGAAGGCCAGGGCATCCAGCACTGCTCACTGCTGTGCTGGGGCGAACATAAGCCCAGCTCCACGCGGCAGTCAAGCCCGGTGTGCTGTAGGTTTTTTCTGGCAGACCCGTACGCATCACGTCGCGGATCGGCGCCATGGTGAAGGTTTCAGCGGCAATGCCGCCGCAGGATCCGATCCGCAGGCCCGATGGCCCGTCCGGGGCACTGCGTCCCCCGCCCGTCGCCTTCGACCTCCGTCGCATTGCCCGGTCTCTTCGAGCGGCGTAGCGTCGAACCGCAGTCAGGTCGCGCGCCATCGCGGGACACACGGCTCCATCAACCCCGCTCCCGCCAGCGGCGCGTTCCCAAGTCAGCGACGGCCGTCCCGGCCGCCGGCAACGCGGAGGTGGACCATGGTGTTGCAGCAGATACGTTCGAACCGCGACGGCGCGCAGTCCGCGCGCCTGGACGTCAACCGCATCCTCGGGATCAGCAGCACGCTGGCGCTCAACGTGCTGGCGCTGGCGATGCTGCTGGCGCCGATGACCCTGCCCGCGCCGGCGCAGCGCCCGGCGCCGGCGGTCAATCCGCAGATCGTGCAGATCGTTCCGGTGGAACGCACGCTGCCGCCGCCGTTGCCGCCGCAGGTGGTGCCGGTCGAGCCACCCCGCGTGCAGCCGCGCGCGGTGCCGCGCGACACGCCGGTCGCGCCGCCGGTGGCGGACGTGCCGGTGCTGGTGGAGCAGGGCGAGTTCATCGAGGCCGCGCCGGAGGTGACGCCGCAGGCGACCGGGCCGGCGTTGATCGGGCCGGGCCCGGCGACCGGCATGCAACTGCAGTACGCGCACGCGCCCTCGCCGGCCTATCCGCCCCGGGCGGTGCAGCAGGGGCTGCAGGGCGAAGTGCTGCTGCGCGTGCTGGTGGACGTGGACGGGCGACCGCTGGAGGTGCGGATCGAGCGCAGCAGCGGCCACGCGATCCTCGACCGTGAAGCGGTGCGCCACGTGCGGCGCCACTGGCGCTTCATGCCGGCGCTGCGCGACGGGCAGCCGGTGCAGGCGGTGGGGCTGGTGCCGGTGGAGTTCCGGCTGGACCGGTACTGAGCACCCGGGCGAGCCGCCTGAGGCGGGGCTCGCACCCTCAGTTGCGGTGATACGGATGGTTGGCCAGCAGGGAAGC
>JAEXTE010000050.1 GCA_023453655.1 Pseudomonadota bacterium | reverse complement strand
CCCTTGCGCCGCGCACCCGTACCGTCAGTTGTCGAAGCCGACGCGGTCGACCAGCTCGCTGGCCTGCTTGCGGTGCCTGGCCACTTCGGTCAGCGGCAGCGCATCGACCTTCATTTCGCCGAAGCTCGCCACCACCGGATCGAGCTCGACCCCGGCCTTGACCGGGTATTCGTAGTTGGCGCGCGCATACAGGCTCTGCGCCTCGTCCGAGACCAGGTACTCGAGCAGCTTCACCGCGTTGTCGCGGTTGGGGGCGAACTTCGCGACCGCCGCGCCGCTGATGTTGACGTGGGTGCCGCCGTCTTCCGCGCTGGCGAAGACGGGGCGGATCACCTGGATCGCCTCGCCCCACTGGTGCTGCTCGCTGCCCGGCTCGGCGTTCTTCATGCGGCCGACGTAGTAGGCATTGGCGATGCCGATGTCGCAGATGCCGGCGAGGATGTCGCGGGCCACGTCGCGGTCGCCGCCGGCGGCCTTGCGCGCCAGGTTGGCCTTGACCCCGCGCAGCCATTGCTCGGTCTTCTCGGCGCCGGCGTGGGCGATCATCGCCGCGATCAGGCTGGTGTTGTAGGGATGCTGGCCCGAGCGGATGCAGACGCGGCCCTTCCACTGCGGATCGGCCAGCTGCTCGTAGGTGAAGCCGTCGAGCTGCAGGTCCTTGTCCGCGTACAGGATGCGGTCGCGCAGCGACAGGGCGTACCACTGCCCGTCGCCGCCGCGCAGGTGCGCCGGAATCGCAGCGTCCAGCGCCTGCGATGCGACGGGCTGGGTCTGGCCGTTGTCGACCAGGTCGAGCAGGTTGCCGGTGTCCACCGTCATCAGGACGTCGGCCGGCGAACGCTCGCCTTCCGCGCGCACGCGCTCGAGCAGTCCATCGCGCACGAACACGGTGTTGACCCGGATGCCGGACGATGCAGTGAACGCGTCAAGCAGCGGCTGGATCAGGCCCGGCTCGCGCGTGGTGTAGAGGTTGACCTCGCCGGTGGCGGTCGGCGCCTCGCTCGCGGCCGGGTCCTGCGCCGGCGCGGCCGGTTCGCGCTGGCCGCAGGCGGCGAGCAGGACGAGGGCCGCAAGGGCAGGCAGGCGGACGGCATGGGCAAGACGCATTCGGGACTCCTGGCGTTCTGCGCGGCGCAGCGCCGCGTGGAAACGAGAATTGTACTCATCCGCGCCCGGCCATGCCCGCCGGCCCGGCGACGCGCCGGCTCAGCCGAAGCGGTCGCCCAGCAGCAGCATCGCGTCGCCGTAGGAGAAGCAGCGGTAGCGCTCGCGCACCGCGTGCGCGTAGGCCGCCAGGATCCGCTCGCGCCCGACGAATGCCGACACCAGCATCAGCAGGGTCGATTCGGGCAGGTGGAAGTTGGTGAGCAGCGCGTCGACGCTGCGGATGCGGTAGCCGGGAAAGATGAAAATGCTGGTCTCGCCCGAATGCGGATGCAGTTCACCGTCCACGGACGCGCTCTCCAGCGCGCGCACGACCGTGGTCCCCACCGCGATCACGCGCCCGCCGGCGGCGCGGGTGCGCCGCACCTGGGCGACCAGTTGCGCGCCGACGTTGATCCATTCGCTGTGCATGGCGTGCTGGTGCAGGTCGTCGGCGCGCACCGGCTGGAAGGTCCCGGCACCCACGTGCAGGGTGACGTGGCCCGATTCGATCCCGCGCGCGCGCAGGTCGGCCAGCAGCGCGTCGTCGAAATGCAGGCCGGCGGGGGGCGCGGCCACCGCGCCGACCTCGCGCGCAAACACGGTCTGGTAGCGCTCGGCGTCGTCGCGGCCGGGCTCGCGGCGGATGTAGGGAGGCAGCGGCAGTCGTCCGGCCTCCAGCAGCCAGGCTTCGAGCGCGCCGGGCACCTCGAACTGCAGGTGGTAGAAGCCGCCGTCGCGATCGAGCACCACCGCCTCGCCGCCCGCGTCCAGCGCGATGCGCGAGCCCGGCCGCGGCGGCTTGCTCACGCCCAGCTGCGCTCGCGCCCGGTTGTCCGGCAGCAGCCGCTCGATCAGGATCTCCACGCGACCGCCGGTTTCCTTCTGCCCGAACAGCCGCGCCGGGATCACCCGCGTGTCGTTGAACACCATCAGGTCGCCCGGGCGCAGCCAGTCGCCCAGCGCGCGGATGCGCGCATCCACCAGCGCGGCCTCGCCCGGCGGCACCACCAGCATGCGGCTCGCCGAACGCTCCGGCAGGGGTTCCTGCGCAATCAGCTCGGGTGGCAGGTGGTAGGTGAAATCGGACTTCTTCATGGGCGAATTGTAGGCGTGTGTGGCGCCTGGGACGTGCAGGCGGGGCGCCCGCCGCAAGGCCGGGGCCTCCCATGGACCGCTCCGGATGATCGCCGCGGCGATGACCGGGGGAAGGGCGGTTGCTCGCGGCGTGCGGCGGCCTTCTCCCACTCCATCACATGCGCTGCAGGCGCCCCTCCCCGGCGCGCGGGGGAGGGGCGGCGGCGTCCTTCGCCTGTGGCGAAAGACGCTTACCGTTCGAACTTGGTCGAGAGAATGACGGCCGAGGTGGTGCGCTCCACGCCGTCGAGCGCGCCGATGCGATCGGTCAGTTCGTCCATGTCCACCACCGTCGGCACCACGCCCATCGCCACCAGGTCATGCGCGCCGCTCACCGAGTGCAGGCTGCGCACCTGCGGCATCTCGTGCAGGGCCTGCACCACGGCCGGCATCTGCTTGGGCGCCACGGTGATCAGGATGTGGGCGCGGATGTAGCCCCGCTCGACCTGCTCGTTCACGCGCACGGTGTAACCGCGGATCACGCCTTCGCGCTCCAGGCGCTCCATCCGGCTCTGCACCGTGGTGCGCGACAGGCCCAGCCGCCGGGCGATTTCGGCGGTCGAGGCGCGCGCGTTTTCGCGCAGGGCGGACAGCAGCTGGGCGTCGGCGGAGGTAATCTTCATGATCTGCGCAGAACCTTCGGCAATCCGCCGAAATGATAGTGAATTCTGCGCAGATCCGCCCTGTCGTTCGACGAAGGGATCGAGATAATAGGAGCAGGGCCGCCGCTGGCGGCCTCCCACCTGCCCTCCCGGCGCCACGATGCGCCGGTTCGTCTCCAGGAGAAGCGCCGATGTCGATCACCGCTGCCCTCGCCCCCCTGCGCGCACACGGCGGCCAGCGCCGCACCACCGGCCTGGATGACGCCACGCTCGAACGGCTGGCCGCCAGCCACCCCGAGCTGCGCGAGGCGATCGCGGCCGCAGCCGAGGAGTACGCGCGCATCCGCGGCGACTTCGCCGACCTGCTCGAACTCGACGAGTCCGCACAGATCGAGGCGGTCCAGGCGGGCTTCGTGAACTTCTACGCCACCGATGCGGTGAACCCCTATGTCGCGCTGACCGCGCGCGGGCCGTGGATCGTGACGCTCAAGGGCGCGGTGGTCCACGACTCCGGCGGCTACGGCATGCTCGGCTTCGGCCACGCGCCCAAGGCGGTGATCGAAGCGATGGCCAAGCCGCAAACGATGGCCAACGTCATGACGCCCAGCCTGTCGCAGCTGCGCCTCGACCGCGCCCTGCGCCGCGAGATCGGCCACAGCGCCGGCGGCTGCCCCTTCGCCCGCTTCCTGTGCCTGAATTCGGGCGCGGAGGCAGTGGGCCTGGCCGCGCGCATCGCCGACGTCAACAGCAAGCTGATGACCGACGCCGGCGGCCGCCACGCCGGCGCGAAGATCAAGCGCCTCGTGGTCAAGGGCAGCTTCCACGGCCGCACCGAGCGCCCGGCGCTGTACTCCGACTCGACCCGCAAGACCTACCTGCAGCACCTGGCCAGCTTCCGCGGCGAGGACTCGCTGATCGCGGTCGATCCCTACGACGCCGACGCGCTGCGCCGCGCCTTCGCCGACGCCGAGGCGAACGGCTGGTTCATCGAGGCGGTGTTCCTGGAGCCGGTGATGGGCGAAGGCGACCCAGGCCGCGCCCTGCCCCGCGCCTTCTACGACGTGGCGCGCGAGCTCACCGCCGCGCACGGCGGCCTGCTCCTGGTCGACTCCATCCAGGCCGGCCTGCGCGCCCACGGCGTGCTGTCGATCGTCGACTACCCCGGCTTCGAAGGCTGCGCCCCGCCGGACATGGAAACCTATTCCAAGGCCCTCAACGCCGGGCAGTACCCGCTGTCGGTACTGGCCGTCACCGAGTCCACCGCGCAGCTGTATCGCACCGGCGTGTACGGCAACACCATGACCACCAACCCGCGTGCGCTCGACGTGGCCTGCGCCGTGCTCGACGCGATCACCCCCGAACTGCGCGCCAACATCCGCCAGCGCGGCCAGGAAGCCGTGGCCAGGCTCGAGGCGCTCAAGGCCGAACTCGGCGGGCTGCTCACCGGCGTGCCGGGCACCGGCCTGCTGTTCTCCTGCGAACTGGCGCCGCAGTTCAAGTGCTACGGCGCGGGGTCGATCGAGGAATGGCTGCGCGAGCACGGCATCGGCGTGATCCACGGCGGCGCCAACTCGCTGCGCTTCACCCCGCGCTTCGAGACCACGGCCGACGAACTCGAGCTGCTGGTGTCGATGGTCGGCAAGGCCCTGCGCGAGGGCCCGCGCATCCGGTCGGCCGAAGCGGCCTGACCCCGGACGGTCCCACCCGCGCCCCGGTCGGGACGCGGGCGGACTGCTGTCGCTACAGGAGGCGCAGCGTCAGCGGATAGCGGTATGCCTCGCCGTTCCAGGCCTTCGTCGTGCCGATGATGCCGCACACCAGCCACGTCACCGCGAGCGCGCCCGCGGCCAGCAGCAGCACGATGCCCGCCGGTGCGGTGAGGATGATGCCCAGGCCCAGGGTGAGCACGGTCGCGCCCAACAGCAGCACGCCGATCACACACACCGCGCAGGCGTACAGGAACATGCTGAGGTTGAAGTTGAAGGCCTCGCGCGCATGCGCCGCGGCAAATGGTGAATCGTCGCGCTTGAGCAGGTAGACCACGCCCGCCGCCAGCATGCCGGCGAAGCCGGCGGTCCAGCTGGTGAGCAGCGCCAGCAGCAGCGCGCCCAGATGCGCGCCCGCCGCCCACTGGCGATCGGCCAGCGAGGCACCTTCACGATCGAGCAGAGTGTCCATCGTCCGTCTCCCACCGGAAACCGTCCGGGTCCGGAACGATGTTGCGCCCGCCGCGCGGAAACTCAACCCAACTGATGCCCTGGTCCCCGGGGCGCCGCGCGCCGCGGGATCCTGCCCGCGACGGCGGCCGCGTGCCCGTCAGTTGACCAGGCGGATGGCGAACGGATAGCGGTAGTCCTCGCCCTTGTTCGCGGCGAGACCGGCGATGATGCTGAAGACGATGCAGGCGATCCACAGCAGGAGGTTCAGCAGCGCGCCGATCAGGATGATCGACAGCACCACGCCGATGATGTAGCCGAACAGCAGCGTGATCTGGAAGTTCAGCGCTTCCTTGGACTGGCTGACCAGGAATCCGCGGTCGGCCTTGTCCTTGTTGATCAGCCACACCACCAGCGGCACGATGAAGCCGAGGATGATGCCGGACAGGTGGGTCAGCATCGCAATGGTGCGGTCGTCCTGGCTCGCGCTGCCGTGGACCGGGTTGGTGTCGCTCATGGAATCTTCCCCTGGGCTGGATGGATAGGGCCGTTGGATGGCCGCGTCACGCCGCCGGCACCCCCTGCGCGGCCCGCCAAGCATAACGTCAATCCGCGCCTGCAACGGTCATCCGGCCCAGCAGGATCGACCCGGTGCGGATGTGCGAACGCGGGTCGACGTCGCTGCCCACCGCCTCGATGGACTCGAACATCCCGCGCAGGTTGCCGGCGATGGTGATGCCGTCCACCGGCCAGGCGATCTCGCCGTTTTCGACAAGGAAACCCGCCGCACCGCGCGAATAGTCGCCGGTGACGGTGTTGACGCCCTGTCCCATCAGTTCGGTGACTACCAGCCCGCGCCCCATCCCGGACAGCAGCGCCTCGAAGCCGCCCGCGTTCGCGCCGACCTGCAGGTTGTGCACCCCGCCGGCGTTGGCGGTGGTCTGCAGCCCCAGCCGGCGCGCCGAGTAGCTGCCCAGCACGTAGCGCTGCAGCACGCCGCCGTCCACCAGCGCCGAGGCGCGGGTGGCCACGCCCTCGTTGTCCCAGGCCGCCGAGCGCAGGCCGCGGTGCAGGAACGGATCCTCGTGGATCGAGAACCAGTCCGGGATCAGGCGCGTGCCGGCACTGTCGAGCAGGAAGCTGGCACGCCGGTACAGCGATCCGCCCGACACCGCCCCCAGCAGGTGGCCGATGAGCGAGCGCGCGACCTCGGCCTGGAACAGCACCGGGTACTCGCCGGTGGCGACCGGCCGCGGCTGCAGCCGCGCCAGCGCGCGCTCCGCCGCCTTGCGCCCGATCCGGACCGGCGCATCCAGGTCTTCAGCGGCCAGGGCGAAGCTGTACCAGCCATCGCGCTGCATGTCCTCGCCGCTGCCGGCGATCAGCGCACAACCGATGCTGTGGTGGCTGCCGCGCTCGCTGCCGACGAAGCCGTGCGAGTTGGCGTAGACGCTCAACGAAGTGCTGGTGCTGACCGACGCGCCGTCGGAATTGCCGATGCGCGGGTCGGCCTCGCGACCCGCGGTTTCGCAGGCCAGGGCCAGGTCCACCGCCTGGTCCGCATCGATCGCCCAGGGATGCCAGTCGTCGAAGTCCGGCCAGCCGGCGGGTCCGGGGCGCGCCATCAGTTCGGCGTCGGCCAGCCCGGCAGCCGGGTCGTCCTCGGTGAAGCGGGCGATGGCGCAGGCCTGGGCCACGGTCGCCTCGAGGCTGGATTCGCGCAGGTCGGCGGTGCTGGCGCTGCCCTTGCGCTTGCCGAAGTAGACGGTCACGCCGATGCCGCGGTCGCGGGTGGACTCCACCGTCTCGACCTCGCCCATGCGCACGCCCACGCTCAGGCCGCGCTCCTCCGAGCACGAAACCTCGGCCTGGCTGGCGCCCTGCGCGCGGCAGGCGTCGAGCAGGCGCGCGGCCAGCCCCTCCAGCCGCTGCAGGCGCTCGGGGCTGTCGTCTTCGTTCACGGGCACGGCAACGCTGTTCAATGGCTTATCCTGATGCGATGAGAGGAAAGGACGAAGACACCGGCGAGTTCCTGTCGCCGAGCCGCAGCCAGCAGCGCCGCGAGGCGCTCGACGTGCTGGCGCTGGCCGGCACGCTCGCCGAGCTGGATCCCGGCCGGCTGGACAGGTTGCCGGTGCCCGAGCACCTGCTGCCGCATATCGCCGAGGCGCGGCGGATCAGTTCGCATATCGCGCGCAAGCGGCAGCTGGCCTTCCTGGCCAAGCAGATGCGGCGCGAGGACGACGAGGTGCTCGACGCGATCCGCGACGCGCTGGACGCCGGCGGCGAAGCGGCCAGGCAGGAAACCGCCCAGCTGCACCGCGCCGAGCGCTGGCGCGAGCGGCTGCTGGACGAAGGCGACGCGGCGCTGGGCGAACTGCTGGCGGAGTTTCCGGCCGCCGACCGCCAGAAGCTGCGCCAGCTGGTGCGCAACACGCTGGACGAACGCGCCCGCAACAAGCCTCCGCGCGCCTTCCGCGAGCTGTTCCGCGAGATCCGCACGCTGCTGGCGGGCGGTGAAGACGAGGAAACGCCCGACCTCGACGCAGCCGCCGAGGCCGACTGACCCGTGGC
>JAEXTE010000004.1 GCA_023453655.1 Pseudomonadota bacterium | reverse complement strand
GTGGGCGAGCTTGCGGATCTGCTCGTTGAAGGCGGTGGAGCGCTCGGACAGGTTGCGCACCTCGTCGGCGACCACCGCGAAGCCGCGGCCGGCCTCGCCGGCGCGCGCGGCCTCGATCGCGGCGTTGAGCGCGAGCAGGTTGGTCTGGTCGGCGATCGACTTCACGTCCTCGAGCAGGGAGAAGATGCCGTCCAGGTGCTCGGCCATGGCGTCGATGTGGGTCACGGTGGCGCCGCTCTGGCCGCTGACCGCTTCCAGCGCTTCCACCAGCTGCTCCATCTGCTGGCTGGCCTGCACCGCGAAACGGTGCACGTCCGAGCCGCTGCCGTCGCCGTCCTGGCGGCGGTCGAGGATGCGCGAGGCCACTTCGCTCTGCTGGCGCGAGCGGCGGTTGACCGCGTCGAAGCTCGTGCCCAGCTTGGCGACCGATTCGCGGATCAGCTCGCGGGTGCGTTCGATCTCGCCGCGCGAGCCTTCGACTTCGGCGCCGATGAAGTTGCGCAGTTCCTCCAGCAGCCGGCTCTGTTCGCGCAGTGCGGCCGAGTCGCCTGCGCCGGGACGCAGCACGGTCCAGGCGAAGCCGAGCCAGGCCAGGGTCATGGCCGCCAGCGCGCCCCAGCGGACGGCGGGAGCGAGGTCGAGTGCCTGGGACAGCACGAGGACCAGGGTGAGCACCAGGGGGGGTGCCAGGCGAAGCAGTACGCGCGAATCCATCATCTGTCCCGAGCTTGAGTGCCGAAAACGGTCTTCCTAGGTAACGGCAGCGGGCCGTCCTGCTTTAGCTGCCGCGCGACAGCGCGAGCAGGCGCTGCGCCACCTGCTCCAGCGCCACCACGTCCTGGGCGGCGCCGTTGGCGACCGCCGCCCCGGGCATGCCCCAGACCACGCTCGTGGCCTCGTCCTGGGCGATGGTGTGCGCGCCGGCGCGGCGCAGCGCCAGCAGGCCCTCGGCGCCGTCGTCGCCCATGCCGGTGAGCAGGGCGGCGCTGGCATTGCGGCCGGCGTGCTCGGCCACCGACTGGAACAGCACGTCGACGCTGGGGCGGTGGCGGCGCACCGGGTCGTCCTCGCCCAGCCGGCACATCCAGCGCGCGCCGCTGCGCACCACGCGCAGGTGGCGGCCGCCGGGCGCGACGTAGGCGTGGCCGGCCAGCAGCTGTTGGCGGTCGGTGGCCTCGACCACCGTCATGCGGCTGTGCCGGTCGAGCCGTTCGGCGAACGCGCCGCTGAACGCGGCCGGGATGTGCTGGACGATGACCATGGCCGGAGCATCGGCCGGCATCTGCTCCAGCACCTCGCGGATCGCCTCGGTACCGCCGGTGGAAGCGCCGATCGCCAGCAGGCGTTCGGTGGTGCGGTACCCGATCGGACCCTCGCTGCGGCTCGACGGCGTCGCGATGCGCGCCACGCGCGCGCGCGCGGCCTGCTTGACCTTCTCCACCAGCACCGCGCCGTACTCGGCCAGGCCGCGCGCCACGTCGATGCGCGGCTTGGCCACGAAATCCACCGCGCCCAGCGCCAGCGCCTCCAGCGTCACCGTGGCCCCGGCCTCCGTGAGCGAGGACACCATCAGCACCGGCATCGGCCGCAGCCGCATCAGGTTGCGCAGGAAGGTCAGGCCATCCATGCGCGGCATCTCGACGTCCAGGGTCAGCACGTCGGGCGCCAGCTGCTTGATCTTCTCGCGGGCGATGTAGGGATCGGCCGCGGTGCCGACCACCTCGATGCCAGGGTCGGCCCCGAGCAGTTCGGTCATCAGCGCGCGCACGAGCGCCGAATCGTCCACTACCAGGACGCGGACAGGTCGCGTGGCCATGGTCAGAACAGCTCGACGGACCCGGCGGCCGGCGTGCGCGCCAGGCGGCCGTACAGCGCGCGCTCGGCGTCGACCACCTCGTCGCGCGTGGCCGGCAGGCGCTTGACCAGGCTGCGCCCGGTCTGGACGAAGAAGCACACCTTGCGCGCCTGGTTGTCGCCCAGGTCGCTGGCGACCACGCGGATGTTCTCCGCGCGCAGGTAGTCGACCACGAAGCCGGCGTTGCGGGTGCCGATCGGATCGCTGTGGAATCCGCTCAGCACGTTGCCGCCGCCGAACACCTTGGCCAGCAGGCGCTGGCGCCGGGCGCCGCGCTTGAGCATGTCGTTGATCAGCAGCTCCATGGCGTTGACCCCGTAGCGCGCCGAGCTGGCGTCGTTGACGTCGCCGCCGGGGAGCATGAAATGGTTCATCCCGCCCAGGCCCAGCGCGGGGTCGTAGAGGCAGGCGGCCACGCAGGAGCCCAGCAGGGTGACCAGCGCCACCGGCTGGTCTGTGGCCAGGTAGTCCGCGGGCAGGATGCGGATCGCGTGCGTCTTCAGCGTGGCGTCGTAGTAGCTGCCGGCGGGCGGGGCGATGACGGCACTGTTCACGCGCCACCCGTGCGGGCGACGGCCCGGTAGACGGTGCGGCCGCAGGGCGCGACCAGGTCGGCGGCGTGGTTGAAGCTCTCCGAATGGCCGGCGTACATCCGCCCGTCCGGCGACAGCAGCGGCGCGATCCGCTGCAGCACCGCGTACTGGGTCGGCTTGTCGAAATAGATCATCACGTTGCGGCAGAACACCGCGAGCAGGCTGCCGGGCTTGAGGCCGTAGTCGGCGTCGAGCAGGTTGAGCGGGCGGAACTCCACCAGCGCGCGCAGTTCCGGGCGCACCCGGCACTGGCCGGCGTTGGCGCCGCTGCCGCGCTGGAAGAAGCGGCGCTTGCGCTCGATGTCGATCGATTCGATGCGCTCGAGCGGATACACCCCGCGCATGGCCGACTGCAGCACGGCGGTGTCGATGTCGGTGGCGAGGATGCGCACCGGCGGCGTCAGCGTGCCGAAGGCCTCGCACGCGGTGATGGCCAGCGACCACGGCTCCTCGCCGGTGGACGCGGCGCAGCACCAGATGCGGAGCGGCTGGCCGCTGCTCGGCGCCGCCTGCAGCTGCGCGGCCAGCAGCGGGAAGTGGTGCGCCTCGCGGAAGAACGAGGTCAGGTTGGTGGTCAGGGCGTTGATGAAATGCTGGTCTTCGCCGGCATCCGCGTCCTCCACCATGTCCAGGTAGTCGCTGAACTGCTCGAAACCGCGTGCGCGCAGGCGCCGCGCCAGGCGGCTGTAGACCATGTCGCGCTTGTGCGCGCCGAGGTGGATGCCGGCGCGGGCGTGGATCATGCGGCACACGCGCCGGAAGTCGCGTTCGTCGAATGCGAACGGGCGCTCCTCAACCGCCTGGTCGCGCACCTGATCACGCATGGTCGTGCTCCAGCACCATGGTGGCGTCGTCGCGCGAGGCGAGCTGGCGCTGCACCCAGTGCTGGAACACGTGCTGGGCCAGCGCCTGCGAATACAGGAAGCCTTGGACCTCCTGGCAGCCGAACTCGCGCAGCAGGATCGCCTGGTCGCGTGTCTCCACGCCCTCGGCGATCACCTCCATGTCGAAATTGCGTGCGATCAGGGTGATCGAGCGGACGATGGCCTTGTCGCCGCGGTTGCCGACCAGGTCGCGCACGAACGAGCGGTCGATCTTGACCCGGTCCACCGGCAGCCGGTGCAGCATCGACAGCGAGGCATGGCCGGTGCCGAAGTCGTCGTAGGACACCCGGATGCCGCGGCTGCGCAGCTGCAGCAGGGTGCGTTCGGCGACGCCGTCGTCGCGCAGCGCGACGGTCTCGGTGAGTTCGATCTCCAGCTGCTCGGGCGGCAGGCCGCTGGCGGCCAGCGCGGCGTCGATCTTGGCGACCAGCGCGTCGTCGTTGAACTGGGCCGGGAACAGGTTGACGCCGACCTTGAGCGGGCGGCCCTCCACCAGCGGCCAGCGCGACGCGTCGTGACAGGCCTGCTGCAGGATCCAGGTGCCGACCTGCGGCGCGATCGCGCTGCGGCCCAGCGCATCGATGAAGGCGCCCGGCATCAGCAGCCCGCGCTCGGGGTGGCGCCAGCGCAGCAGCGCCTCGGCACCCGAGGGCAGGCCGGTGGCCAGGTCGATCTGCGGCTGGTAGTGCAGCTCGAATTCGCCGTCGCGGAACGCGCGGCGCAGCTCGAGGTCGAGCTGGCGGCGGTCGACCGCCTCCTCGCGCATCGCCGGCGAGAAGTGGCGCAGCTGCATGCTGCCGCCGCGCTTGGCATGGCGCAGGGCCAGGGCGGCGAGCGCAAGCAGGCCGCTGCTGCCGCAGTCCTCGTAGGCGGCGGCGTGTCCGCCGGTGGCATCGTCGAACGCGACGCCGATGCAGGCTTCCACGTGCACGCGCTGGTGTTCGATCTCGCAGGGGCGCGCGATCTCGCGCAGCAGCGACTGCAGCTGCTGCTCGATTGCCGCGTTGTCGCCGGCGGCCGGGAACAGGATCACGAACTCGTCGCTGCCGAAACGCGCCAGGTGCGCATCGCCCGGCAGCCACGCCATCAGCCGCGAGGCCACCACCTGCAGCACGGTATCGCCGATGACGTGGCCGAGGGCCTCGTTGACGGCGCGGAAGTTGTCCAGGCCCAGCAGGGCCACGCCGAGCCGCGTGCCGCGGCCGCGCAGGCTGTCCACGGTCGCGAACAGGGCCTCGCGGTTGGGCAGGCCGGTCAGTGCATCGCGCCGCCCGGAGCGGGGCTCGCGCCGCGGCGCGCCGTCGCCGGCATCACGCAGCACCAGCACGGTGCCGCGGGTGTTGCCGTCGTGCCAGGCGCAGCGGGCGGCCTGCACCGTGCGCAGCTCGCCCAGCGAATCGCGGATGCGCAGCTCGCGCAGGCTGCGCAGGCTGCCGGAGGGACCGGCCGGCGCAAGCAGCCAGGCGGAGACCGCCTCGGGTTCGAGCTGCAGCGCGGCCGGTACCAGCTGGTCCAGCATCTGGCCGCGCGAAGCGACCGGGCCGAACAGCTCGCGCGCGGCGGTGTTGGCGAACAGCGTCTCGCCCTGCTCGTCGACCAGGATCACCGCGCTGAAACCGGCTTCGGCGACCTGGCGGCAGCGCGCCAGCAGGTCGCCGCCGAACTGGCGCGTGGCCAGCGTCGCCAGCGGGGCGAGTCGGCCGGCCAGCGCGTCGGCCGCTTCGGTGCGCGGGCGCGGATCGCCGGCGGCCAGCACCCCGAGCAGCTCACCGGCCGGACCGAACAGCACGGTGGCGACCAGGAAGCGAAGGCCGGCGCCGGTCGTCACCAGCGGATCGCCCGACAGCTGCGGGTCGGCGGCGGCATCGGCGATCGCCACGACCGGGCGCGAGGCGTCGACGAGGGTGGGCAGCAGGCTGCCGGTCCATGCGTGCGGCGCGGGCAGGCCATGGCTGGCGGCCAGGCGCAGCCCGCCGTCTTCCATGGTCCAGAGCAGGGCGCTGGCGCAGTCGAGCAGCCCGGCCGCCACCGCCAGCACCGCGTCGAAGCCGGCGCCACCGGGGGCGATGGGCGGTTGGCCGGTGCTGGGCTGGCGTGCAGGCGTGCCGGTGTCGGCAGGCGTCCATGTCCGTGCGGGGGCGCGGTCTGCGAAGGGCATGCGGATCGTCCGTGGGGTGCGGAAGGTGGGTGTCGGCGGGAATCAGGCCGAGGTCGCGACCTGCGTCCCCCGCGGGTCGTGGCGGGGGCGGCGCGCGGGACGTGGCGAGGCAGGCGCCGCGGCCGGTGCTGCGGCGGGTGCACTGAGGGTCGCGAACACGGCCACGTGCCGAACCAGTTCGCCGGCCTGCTGCTCCATGCTGCGCGCAGCCGCCGTGGCTTCCTCGACCAGGGCCGCGTTCTGCTGCGTGCCCTCGTCCATCTGGGTGATGGCCTGGTTGATCTGCTCGATGCCCGCGCTCTGCTCCTGCGAGGCGGCCGAGATGTCGGCGATGATGTCGGTCACCTTGCGCGCGTTGGTCACGATCTCGCCCATGGTGCGGCCGGCCTCGCCGACCAGCTCGTTGCCGTGGCGCACCTTGTCGGTCGAATCCGTGATCAGCTGCTTGATCTCCTTGGCCGCACCGGCCGAACGCTGCGCCAGCGAGCGCACCTCGGCCGCCACCACCGCGCAGCCGCGGCCCTGCTCGCCTGCGCGCGCGGCTTCCACCGCGGCGTTGAGCGCCAGGATGTTGGTCTGGAAGGCGATGCCGTCGATCACCCCGATGATGTCGCCGATGCGGTTGGACGATTCGGTGATCGCCGACATGGTCTCGACCA
>JAEXTE010000467.1 GCA_023453655.1 Pseudomonadota bacterium | reverse complement strand
GCACAACGGCGGCAAAGCCCGCCCGACAGCTGAGTCTTGCGCACGGCCCCCCTCCTCTCTCTCCCCTGGGGCCGTGCGCATTTTTTTGTCTGGAGGCGGCGGAGCCGGCCTGTAAGCCGGGTTCTGTCGAGGACAGTCATTCCTCTAGGCGCAGCGTCGCCGCTACGCTCAAGCAACCTACCCGGAGACACCGCGGGCCGCGGCATAGCCTCCCTATTTGGTCTTGCTCCCGGTGGGGTTTGCCGTGCCGGCCTGTTGCCAGGCTCGCGGTGCGCTCTTACCGCACCATTTCACCCTTGCCACGCATTCCGTAGAACCGTTCGGCGGTATCTTTCTGTTGCACTTTCCGTCGGCTCGCGCCGCCCAGGCGTTACCTGGCACCGTGCCCTGAGGAGCCCGGACTTTCCTCGGCATCCGCGAGGGATGACGCGACTGTCCGGCCGACTCCGCCGCGTGCATTGTCGCACGTGCCGGGCGCGCCGGGCCGCGCGGATTCAGTTGCCGTAGAGCGCCTTGCGCGGTGCGCCGGTGATCTCGGCGGCCAGCCGGGCGGCGGCCGATGGCGGCATCTGGGCGCTGAGCAGCGCGTACACGCGCCTGCCTTCGGCCAGGGTGGCGTCGGCGTCGTCGCCGGCGCCTTCGACCACCAGCACGAATTCGCCCTTGCGCTGGTTGTCGTCGCCCTGCACCGCATCCAGCAGCTCAGCCAGTCCGCCGTCGAGCACCGTTTCGAACAGCTTGGTCAGCTCGCGCGCCAGCACCGCAGCGCGCGATGCGCCGAATGCGGCCACGAAGTCCTGCAGCGCCTCGACGATGCGGTGCGAGGACTCGTAGAAGACCAGGGTGCGCGGTTCGGACGCGAGCTGGCGCAGGCGCTCGCGCCGCGCCGTGGCCTTGGCCGGCAGGAAGCCCTCGAACGCGAAGCGGTCGCTGGCCAGCCCGGCCACGCTCAGCGCCGCGATCGCCGCGCAGGCGCCGGGGACAGGGCTCACCCGCACGCCGGACGCGCGGGCGGCGCGGACCAGGCGGTAGCCCGGATCGCTGACCAGCGGGGTGCCGGCATCGCTTACCAGGGCCAGCGATTCGCCCTCCAGCAGGCGGGCGACCACGCGCTGCGCGATCGCCTCCTCGTTGTGCTCGTGCAGTGCCACCAGCGGCGTGGAGATGCCGAAGTGCGACAGCAGCTGGCCGCTGCGGCGGGTGTCCTCGGCGCAGATGGCCGCCACGCCGCGCAGCACCTCCTGGGCGCGCGGCGACAGGTCGCCGAGGTTGCCGATCGGCGTGGCGACCACGTGCAGGACGCCGGCGGCGCGGGGGGCGGCGGGACCGCTTGTCATCGTCTCTCCCGGTTGGGACGCTAGAATCGTGGCTATTGTCCCCCGCGGAGCCCGCAGATGCGGCAGATCTCGAAATGGATGTGGGGCGCGGCCATGGCGGCGACGCTGGCGGGCTGCGCGTCGGTGCGGGTCGCCGCGCCCCCGGCGACAACGGACGTCGTACCGGCGCCGCAAGCCAATCCGCGCTGGAGTTTCGACGCCGCGCGCCAGCCCGGCGACCGCGACGGCTACCGCCCGCCGCGCAAGCTGGCCGTCCTCCTGCCGATGAGCGGCGAACTGGCGACCGCCGCGGGCCCGGTGCGCGATGGCCTGCTGGCCGGCTACTACGCCGAACGCCGCGTCCGACCCGAACTGGTCTTCTACGACACCGCCGGCACGCCCTCCGGCGCGGTGTCCGCGCGCGATCGTGCGATCGCCGAAGGCGCCGACCAGATCCTCGGTCCGCTCGGCCGCGACGAGGTCTCGACCTTCTTCAACACGAGTCCGCCGGTGCCGCTGCTGGCGCTCAACCGCGGCAATGCCGCACCGCCGGACAATGCGGGCCAGTTCTCGCTGGCGCCCGAGGACGAAGGCGCCGCCGCGGCGGCCTACCTGCTCGAACGCAACGCGCGCCGGGTGCTGGTCCTGAGCAATGGCGACGACCATGCCCGCCGCAGCGTGGAAACGCTGCGCGCGCGCCTGGAGGCCGAAGGCGGCGCCATCGCCGGCACGCTGGCGATCACCGGCGACGAGCCCGGCGACCAGACCCCGGCGCTGCGCGCGGCGGCGTCGCGCGAAGGCGGCATCGACGCGGTGCTGATCGCCCTGCGCGGCAACGAGGCCCGGCTGATGATGCCGCAGCTGTTCGCCGCCGGACTGGGCCAGAAGGTGCTGCTGGCGACATCGCAGCTCGATTCCGGGACCGGCAAGCCGGACGAGGACCGCGCGCTGGACGGCATCGTCTTCGCCAGCGAAAGCTGGCGCACGCGCGGCGTCGCGTCGCTGCCCTCCGCCGCGACCCTGGCCGCGGACCTGCCGACCGCGCGCGGCCCGGCGGCGCGCCTGTTCGCCTTCGGGTACGACGCCTGGCTGCTCAGCGGCCACCTGCAGCACCTGGCCGACGACCCGGCCGCCAGCATTGAAGGCGCCACCGGCCGGCTCAGCCTGGACCCGGACGGCAACGTGGTGCGCGTGCCGGCCTGGGCCACCTTCCGCAACGGCGTGGTGGTGCCGCTGGCCGGCGCCGGCGGCTGAGCCGGGCCGTCCGCGCGGATGTCGCC
>JAEXTE010000457.1 GCA_023453655.1 Pseudomonadota bacterium | reverse complement strand
GGCGCGCCGCCTGTACCTGCGCGCGCCGCCGCCGGCTGTCCTTGGGGTCGGCCAGTAGCGGCCCCAGCAGTTCGATGCGGTCGCCGTCCCGCAGCCTCGCGCCCGGGTCCACGCGCTCGCCGTGGATGGCCAGGCCCGCCACCCCGTCCTGCGGCAGGTGCGTGGCCGCCAGTGCCTCGGCGACGCTCGCGCCTTCGGGCAGATCCAGTTCCTCGGACTGGAAGCGGCCGGGCCATGCGCGGACCACCTGCACGCGCATGCTCAGGCCTCCGCGTTGGCCACGCGCACGAAGTCGTCGACCATGCGGTCGGCCAGGCCGCGCATTCCCAGCGACAGCATCGGCAGCATCAGGCGGCTCTGGGGCTCGAAGTCCAGCGACAGCGACACCTTGCATGCGCTCTCGTCCAGCGCATGGAACTGCCAGCGGCCGTGCAGGCGCTTGAACGGCCCGTCGCGCAGCTCCATCTCGATATGGTGGGGCGGCGCCAGCGTGTTCTGCGTGGTGAACCACGTCCTGAAGCCGCCAAGCCCGAGCTCCAGCCGGGCCACCACCTTGCCCTCCTCCCGTTCCAGCACCTGGGCCGACTCGCACCAGGCGAAGCGCCGGGGATAGGCGTCGATGTCGTTGACCAGCGCAAACATCCTGCTCACGGAATGTTCCACCAGGGCGCTGCGTTGGATCGTGGGCATGGCTCGCGCGGATGACCTGCTTCGGGGAGAATGGGCGGATGGGCAAGAACAGCGGCAAGGATAAGGCAAACGGCGACCGGACCATCGCGCTGAACAAGCGCGCGCGGCACGAGTACCACGTCGAACAGCGGTTCGAGGCGGGGCTGGCGCTGCAGGGCTGGGAGCTCAAGGCGATCCGCGCCGGCCGCGCCAACATCGGCGACGCCTACGCGGTGGTGCTGCACAGCGAGCTGTTCCTGATCGGCGCGCAGATCACGCCGCTGATCTCGGCTTCGACCCACGTCATCGCCGACGACCGCCGCAGCCGCAAGCTGCTGCTGCACCGGCGCGAGATCGACACCCTGATCGGGCGCGTGCAGCGCGAGGGCTACACCATCGTGCCGCTGTCGCTCTACTGGAAGGGCAACAAGGTCAAGGCCGAACTGGCCCTGGCCAAGGGCAAGCAGAGCCACGACAAGCGCCAGGCGGCCAAGGACCGCGACTGGAACCGCGACCGCCAGCGGGTGATGCGCGCGCACAACCGCGCCTGAGCCGTGCGGCGCGTTCCGGAAACGGAAAAGGCCGGAATCCGAGGATTCCGGCCTTTCCGGGATTGGTGGAGGTGGGGGGAATTGAACCCCCGTCCGAAGGCACTCCATCCCCGGCACTACATGCTTAGCCCGCCGTTGGATCTCGTCCCGGGACAGCACGGCGTGCGAAGCGCGTCCCGGAACCAGCCTGTGAGTTCAACCACGGCAGACAGGCGGCCGCCGCGGCTGGTTCCCGTGATGATGACCCTACATCCACGAGCACGGGCACAAGTGGGTTCGGGGCTTACGCCTTAAGCGGCGAGAGCGTAGTTGTCGTCGTTGGCAACTATGAGTTTGCCGCTGGATTTACGAGGAAAGCTGCCCCCTCGGCATGCGCCAGGCGATTTCGCGACCCCCGTCGAAGCCAGTGCACCCCCGGGAGCGTCGATCACGCCGACCCGGCCAGTATAGGGGCGCCCGGAGGGCACGCAAGGCGGGCAAGGCGGAGTCGCCCGCCCCGCGTTCAGCCTAGCCGGTATCCTGCACGCATGTCCCACGCCTTTCCGGGTCCAGAGGAGTCGACCGGCCGCCGCCCGCGGGTACGCCGCGGCTACGTGCTGGCGGTGCTCACGCTGATCGTCTCGCTGCTGGTGGTCTGGCATTACGCCGGGATCGCCGGCGAACGCGAACGCAAGGTCCTGCAGGCGGAATTCACCAGCGGCAGCGAGGCCATCGCCGCGCAGCTGCGCCAGCGCCTGCTGCACTACGAACTGGCACTGCGCGGCGGCGTCTCGCTGTACTGGTCGGTCGCCCGGCCCACCCGGCGGCAATGGCGCGACTACGTGGGCGGGCTCGACATCGAGGGCCAGTTCGCGGGCATGCGCGGGCTTGGCTACGTGCCCTACCTGCGCCGCAGCGACCTGGAGGCGCTGCAGCTCGCGATGCGCGACGAAGGCCTGGGCCTGTTCCAGATCCGGCCGCAGGGCGCCCGCGAGATCTACGGGCCGATCCTCCTGCTGGAACCGCAGACGCCGCCCAACCTCGAGGCGATCGGTTTCGACATGTTCTCCGAAGCCCTCCGCCACCAGGCCATGGCGGCCGCGCGCGACACCGGCGAGGTGCGGCTCACCGCGCCCGTGGACCTGCTGCAGGACGCGGGACAGCGCCACGACGGGCTGCTGATGCTGGCGCCCGTGTACGCCAACGGCATCCAGCCGGCCAACGTGCAGGCGCGGCGCACGGCGATCTCGGGCTGGGTGTACGCGCCGTTCAATGCGCGCTCGTTCGTCGACAGCGCACTGGAACCCTACCGCGCCGGCCAGCTCATCCGCATCGTCGACACCGGCCGCGACGTCGGCGCCGAGCGGCGGCTGCACGAGGATCCCGGCTATGCCGGGCAGGCCGGCGCCGACGTTGGCCATAGCGTCGTGCTGGAACTGTACGGAAGGCAGTGGCGCATCGATTTCAGGCCGCGCGCCACGGCGGCGCATGCGCAGGACCTGTCCGACCGCGACGCGGTGCTCGCCGCCGGCACGGCGCTGTCGCTGCTGCTGTTCGCGGTGGTGCTGGCGCTGGCGCATACCGAGTCGCGTGCCGAGCGCCTGGCCGAAACGATGAGCGAGTCCTACCGGCGCAGCGAGCAGCGCCTGCGCAATGCGATGCTGCACTCGGGTACCGGCATCGCCCTGCTCGATGCCGAGGGCCGCATCGTCGAGGCCAACCCGGCGCTGTCGCGCATCCTGGGCGTCGCGTCCGGCAGCCTGCCCGGCACGCGGTTCTCGGCGCAATTCCTGGATCCGGAGGTCGATGCCGCGCTCGAGGGCAGCCCGATCGCGCCGGCCACCCTGCAACTGCGCAGGAGCGACGGCGACATCCGCCTGGTGCAGGTGGTGGTCTCGCCGGTGCCCGGGGACGTGGGCAGCGACGTGGCCGGGCTGGCCCAGGTGGAGGACGCGACCGACCGGCTGCGCGCCGAACGCGCCGTCCGCATGCTCAACCGCACGCTGGAGGCGCGCGTGGAACAGCGCACCCACGAGCTGACCCTGGCCAACCGCGAGCTGGAGTCGTTCGCCTACAGCGTTTCGCACGACCTGCGCGCGCCACTGCGCACGGTGGAAGGCTTCAGCCGCCTGCTGGGCGAGCGGTTCGGCGCGTCCATGGGCCCGGAGGCGCTGGACTACCTGTCGCGCGTCCGCAACGCGGCCAACCGGATGGACGCGCTGATCGACGCCCTGCTCAAGCTGTCGCGCATCGCCCGCGACCCGCTGCGCCAGGCCGAGGTCGACCTGAGCCGCCTGGCGGAGGAGGTGGTGGCGGAACTGCGCCAGGCCGAGCCCGCACGCGAAGTGGAGGTGTCGATCGCGCCCGGCCTGGTCGCTGGCGGAGACCCGGCCCTGCTGCGCAACCTGCTGCAGAACCTGCTGGGCAATGCCTGGAAGTTCACCACCGGGCGCGCGCCCGCCCGGATCCGGTTCGAGCGCGACCCGGCCACGGAGGCACCGGCCGGGATGGCCGCCTTCGCCGTGGCCGACAACAGCGCGGGCTTCGAGCCGGCCTACGCCTCCAAGCTGTTCCGACCGTTCCAGCGCCTGCACGGCGCCGACGAATACGAGGGACACGGCATCGGGCTGGCCACGGTCCGGCGCATCGTCGAACGCCATGGCGGCAGCATCCGCGCCGAGGGCGGCGTGGACCAGGGCGCGACGTTCCGCTTCGTCCTCC
>JAEXTE010000213.1 GCA_023453655.1 Pseudomonadota bacterium | reverse complement strand
ACGCGGTGCTCGTCCGCGACGTCGAGGACGTCGTCGACCGGCAGGTCGGCGAGCCGGGCGCCCCGCGCGGCCGCGGCGGCGTCGGCGGACCGGCCCGCGACGGCGTCGACGAGCACCGCCACGACCGGGTGCGCGACCGGCACGGAACCCCTCCTCCCGGCGCCGGCCCCCTAGCATGCGTCGCATGAGGCTTCGGACCGACGGCGTCACGTGGCAGGAGATCGACGGCGACCTGGTGCTGCTCGACCTGCACCGCTCGACCTACCTGACCACGAACGGTAGCGGGGCGTTCCTGGCCAAGCTGCTCGTCGAGGAGCGGGACGCCGAGGAGCTCACCGACGCCCTCGTCGCCGAGTACGGCATCGACGCGGAGACGGCGCGCTCCGACGTCGCCGAGTTCGTCGCCGGGCTGGGCTCCCTCGGGCTGCTCGCGGACGCCGACGGGGCGCCCGGCGCCTGACCCCTCCGTCGGCACCCCGGCACCCACCGCCCGGCGCGCAGAGGCCCCGCCGTCGACCTGACGTTTCGCTCGTCGACGCCGTGGATTTCCGTTTTGTCACGTACCCTGGTGACCCCGCGGGGGCGACCGTCCCCGCCGTCCGGAGGAGATGCAGGACCACCTGGTGGCAGACGTGACACGCCCGGGCACCGCGCCCGCCCCCACCGCCGCAGGCGCGCCCGGA
Source organism: Pseudomonadota bacterium (assembly GCA_023453655.1). Classification (GTDB taxonomy): domain Bacteria; phylum Pseudomonadota; class Gammaproteobacteria; order Xanthomonadales; family Xanthomonadaceae; genus Luteimonas; species Luteimonas composti. The sequence goes on along the minus strand of JAEXTE010000213.1, from coordinate 7,420 downwards.
CCCGTCCCCTCCCCGGGGCCCGTGCACGCCGTCGTCGTGACGTTCCGCAGCTCACGGGTGCTCCCCGGGCTGCTGGCGAGCCTCCCGGAGGCCATGGCGGGCGTCCCCGCCTGGCACGTCACCGTCGTGGACAACGCCTCCGGCGACGGCACGGCGGACCTCGCCGAGCAGCTCCTCGCCGACCTGCCGGCGGAGGGCCGGGTGCTCCGCTCGCCGACCAACGCCGGGTACGCGGCTGCCATCAACGCGGGCGCGCGGCTGGGCGGCCCCGACGACGTGCTCCTCGTCCTCAACCCCGACGTGCGGCTCCACCCCGGTGCGGTCGCCCGGCTGGTGGCCCCGCTCGCCGACCCGGACGGCGGCGTCGGGATCGCCGTCCCCCGCCTCCTCGACGCCTCGGGCGCGCTCGCGCCCTCGCTGCGGCGCGCACCGACGGTCCTCACGGCCTGGGCCGAGGCGGTCCTGGGCGGGCGGCGCGCCGCCCGGCGCGGCGCTGCGTATCGACGTGGCCGATGCCGAGGCGCCCGCCCGCATCTTCGACGCGGCGCAGTCGCTGGGCCGCGTGACCGCGCTGGTCAACAACGCGGGCGTCACCGGCGCGATCGGAGCGATCCGGTTGCTGGACGACGCCACGCTGTCGCGCGTGGTGGCGACCAACCTGGTCGCGCCGGCCAGGCTGTGCCGGGAGGCGGCGCTGCGATGGTCCGACGGCACGCCCCGCGCCATCGTCAATATCTCTTCGATCGCCGCGAGGACCGGATCGCCAGGCGAGTACGTGGCCTATGCCGCCACCAAGGCCGCGATCGACACGCTGACCCGCGGCCTCGCCCGCGAACTCGCGCCGGCCGCCATCCGCGTCAACGCGGTATCGCCGGGGACCATCGACACCTCCATCCACGCCCGCGCCGGCGAGCCCGGCCGAGCCTGGCGCGTCGCGCAGCGCGTACCGCTCGGACGGCCGGGCCAGCCTGGAGAGATAGCGGCCGCAGTGGCCTGGCTGCTGTCCGACGAGGCGTCGTATGCCACCGGCAGCGTGCTGGAGGTCACCGGCGGGCTCTAGCGGCAGGCGGGCGCGGGCGTCGACGCGTGCGGTTACCCTGTGACGGAACACGCATCGAAACAGGGCGCGCCTGTTCCCGCCTGTCGCTTCGGCGCGGCCCAGGGGCGGGGACGGGACCAGCCAGGAGTCCAGGCATGAGCGGCATCACGATCTACCACAACCCCCGCTGCAGCAATTCGCGCACGGCATTGGCGCTGATCCGCGACAGCGGCGTGGAGCCGGACGTCATCGAATACCTGCAACAGCCGCCCACGCGCGAGCGCCTGCACGAACTGGCGCAGGCCTCGGGCGAAGGCGTGCGCGGCCTGCTGCGCGGCAAGGAGGCGCTGTGCGCCGAACTCGGGCTGGACGATCCGGCGCGCAGCGACGATGAACTGCTCGATGCGATGCGCGCGCATCCGGTCCTGATCAACCGCCCGATCGTGGCCACGCCGCTGGGCGTACGCCTGTGCAGGCCGCCGGAGCGGGTGCTGGAGATCCTGCCGGACCGCCAGGGCGCCTGAGGATCATGTCCGGCGTCAGCCGGGGAGCCGCGCGACCACCTTGATCTCGAAGTCGAACCCGGCCAGCCAGTTGACGCCCACGGCGGTCCAGGCCGGGTAGGGCGCCTGCGGGAACACCTCGTCCTTGACCGCCAGCACGGTGTCGAACTGGCGCTGCGGATCGGTGTGGAAGCTGGTCACCTCGATGATGTCGTCGAAGCCGGCGCCCGCGGCCCGCAGGGTGGCCTCGAGGTTGGCGAAGGCGCGCCGCACCTGTACCTCGAACTCCGGCTCCGGCGTGCCGTCGTTGCGGCTGCCCACCTGCCCGGACACGAACAGGAAACCGTTGCTGCGCACCGCGGCCGAGTAGCGGTGCTGTTCGTAGAGGGCGTGTCGCCCGGCGGGGAACACGGTGTCGCGCTGCTGCATGGTCGATCTCCTTTTGGGCGGGTGGCCCGTGTGTGAGGCCACTCTAGGCAGCGCGGCGACGCCGATAAACACGACGATCCGGGGAACACTGTTTGTAGAATCGCGACAATCTCCGTACCGGACCCCCGCATGGACCGTTTCGACGCGATGCAGGCGTTCGCGCGCGTGGTGGAGACCGGCAGCTTCACCCGCGCCGCCGAGACGCTGCAGTCGAGCCGCACGCGGGTCACCCAGCTGGTGCAGCAGCTCGAGGCGCACCTGCGGGTGAAGCTGCTCCACCGCACCACGCGCAAGGTCGCGGTCACGGACGATGGCGCCGCGTACTACGAGCGCGTGGTGCGGCTGCTCGCCGAACTGGACGATGCGGAGACCAGCCTCTCGACCGCCTCGGCGTCGCCACGCGGGCGCCTGCGGGTGGACGTGCCCGCGCCGCTGGCCAGCCTGGTGCTGGTGCCGGCGCTGCCCGGCTTCCATGCGCGCTACCCAGAGATCCAGCTCGACCTGGGCGCCAGCGACCGCAAGGTGGACCTGGTCGACGAGAACGTGGATTGCGTCGTGCGCGGTGGCGCGCTGGACGGCGGTGCTTCGCTGAGGGCGCGGCACGTGGCCGACCTGCCGCTGGGGGTGTACGCGGCGCCGGCCTACCTGGAGCGCCACGGCAATCCGCCGCATCCCCTGGCGCTTGAGCAGGGTACGCACCATGTCGTCGGCTATCGCGGTTCGCGGCCCGGAGCGCCGCCGGGCTATGCGCTGCGCCGCGGCGACGAGCAGGTGCAGGTGCAGGCCCGGCACGTGCTGGCGGTGGACGATGGCAACGCCTACCTCGCCGCGGGCGTGGCCGGCATGGGCCTGCTGTGGTTGCCGCGCTACATGGCGCGCGGCCCGCTGCTGCGCGGCGAACTGCTGCCGCTGCTGGAGGACTGGCAGCTCGACCCGATGCCGCTGCATGCGGCCTATCCGGCCAGCCGGCACGTCAGCCGCAAGCTGCGCGTGTTCATCGACTGGATCGCCGCGCTGCTGGCGCAGCAGTCCCCGTGGATCCTGCCGCCTTCGCCGCCGGAGGCGCGTCGCCCGCGCTGAGCGGGCCCGCGCGCCGGCCAGCCGGCTCAGATCAGCCGCGCGAATCGCATCCAGTCCGCGGTGCGCTGCGCGCCGAGCGCGAACGGATGCGCGGGTGCCCAGCCGAGCCGGCTTTTCGCCAGCCCGTTCGAGACCCAGCAACGATAGGCCTCGCGCACCACGCGGCCCTCGCTGGGCATGCGCGGCGAGGGCGCGACATCCACCGGCGCGGCGAACCGCCGGCCCTGGAACCGCGACTTGATCATCAGCTTGCGCTCGGGACCGATCGCGCCCGACAGCAGCTCCTTGGTGCCGCGGATCATGCGGCCGACCGGCGGAATGGTCGCGAGCTGGGCGTGGAAGGCGGGTGAGGCGGCCAAGCGGACCGCGGCGGCGACGCTGTCGCGCGCGCGCGGCGTGGTGGCGCGGCGGTGCGCCTCGATCTGCTCCAGCGTGTGGTCGAAGATGCGCTTCTCGCCCTCGACCATGCCCGCAAACGTGGTGATGAAGCCGCGCCAGGTCATCCGGTCGTCGCCGTTGATCAGGAAGGCGCCGCCGTTGGCGTCGTCGCGCTCGAGCGCAGCCAGGATCGCCTCGCAGACATCGTCCACGTAGACCGCGTTGCAGATGCCGCTGCCGCCGTCCACCAGGCTGACGAAGCCGTTGCGTGCGTCCTGCACGATGGGGGTGACGAAGAAACTGTAGGGGCCGTAGACGATGGTCGGACGCAGGACCACGGTCTCGATCGCGCCGCGCCTGCCGGCCGCGGCCACCACGGCCTCGGCGGCGGCCTTGGCGTCGGAATAGGCCTCGCCCCAGCGCCGGACCGGCGCGTTGGCCTCGGTCAGGACTTCGGTTCCCGGGGCGGGGCCATGCACGGCCATCGAACTGACGTGGACCAGGCGGCGCACGCCGGCGCGCGTGCAGGCCTCGACCAGTTGCATGGTCTGCTTCCTCGCGCCCTGGTCGTCGCCATGGGCGAGGTTGACCACCGCATCGCAGCCTTCCACCGCGCGCGCCAGGCTCCCGGGGTCGGACATGTCGCCGCCGGCCAGCTCCGGGTCGAGCCGGGCGATGCGCGCGGCGCGCGAGAAATCGCGCACCAGGGCGCGGTAGGGAATGCGGTATTCGAGCGAGAGCAGCTCGCACAGGCGCGAGCCGATGAAGCCAGTGGCGCCGGTGACCAGGACCTTCGCGGGCCTCATGCGCGTGCTCCGATCCGGGCCAGCCAAGGCTGCTCCATCGGCGTGCGCCGGGCATAGGCGGTTTCGATCACCTGAAGCGCGCGCAGCGAGGATTCAGCGCTGACGAAGGGCATGCGCCGCTCGCGCACCGCGCCGATGAAATCGTCGAGCTGGGCGCGGTAGTGGCCCAGCCGGTCCCAGGACTTCGCGCACACGATCTGCATCTCCATCGGGCCGCGGCGCGATTCGCGGTACAGGGTGAGGATGCGCGGGTCGGAGGTCGCGGCTTCGAGCGTGCCGCGCTCGCCCACCACGCGGATGCTGCGGCGCAGCCGGTGCGACCAGCTGAACTCCATGCGCGTGGGCACCGGGCGCCCGCCGATGCTCAGGGTGCCGGTGAGGCGCGCGTTGCTCTCGAAGCCGCCGAAGGCGTCGTCCTCGTAGGCGATCTCGTCGAGGTCGCCGAACAGCCACAGCACGCGGTCGAGCAGGTGCACGCCGTTGTCGAACAGCACGCCGCCACCGGTGCAGCGGCGGTCGAAGTAGGAGTTGCTGGCCATGGGCCAGTCGAGCGGGGCGCCGTCCTCGACGATCACCTCGCGTACCTCGCCGATCTCGCCATCCTCGACCAGGTCGCGCAGCCACAGGTTGTGCGGGAAGAAGCGCATCATCAGCGCGACGGCCAGCACGCGCGCATTCGCGCGGGCGACCTCGACCATGCGGCGGCCGTCGTCGGCGCTGATCGCCAGCGGCTTCTCGCACAGCACGTCGATGCCAAGCTCCATCAGCTGGATCGAGACCGGGGCGTGGAAGCGGGCGGGTACGGCGACGATGGCGGCATCGACCTTGCCGGCCAGCTGGGCGACGTCGGTGACGATCTCCGCGTCGATGCCGGCCTCGCGCGCCGCCTGGACGGCGTTGGCCGGGTCGCGGTCGCAGAGCATGGCCACCTCGACCCGCGGATCGGTGCCGACCACCGGCAGATGCGCCTCGCGCGTGATCGCGCCGCAACCGACGATGCCCAGCCGCAACGGCCGGCCGGATTGGATGCTAGTCAAACGCCCGCTTCCCCTGTTCTCTTCCGGGGTGGATAACGCGAAGTGGGCGTGGATCCGGACTCTGGTGCCGGAAGCCGGAAAGAGGAAGGGCGCCGAAGCGCCCTTCCGGTGGCCGCCTTGCGGACCGGATCAGTGCAGCCGCAGCACCACGATCGACTTCGCCGGCAGCGCCACCTTCAGGCGGTCGCCGTCGAGCGAGGCCCCGTCGAACTGCGCCGGTTCGACCCGCTCGGGCTGGTCGAAGGTGTTGTGCGCGGTGATCGCGTCGGCGGTCAGCACGCGGCCGGTGACGGTGCCGGCCTGCACGCCCGACAGGCTGGCCGAGACATCGGCGGCGCGGTTGGGGTCGAGGTTGGTCAGGGCCACGTACACGTGCCCGTCCTTCCCGCGCACCGCCGAACCGTGGACCGCCGGTACCGAGGTCTCGCCGAGCCGGTACTGCGGGGTCTCGAGATCGAGCGGCAGGTGGGTCGCGTCCTGCCAGGGCTTGTACATCTCGAAGGCGTGGTAGGTGGGCGTGAGCACCATCTTCTCGTCCTGGGTCAGGATCATGGCCTGCAGCACGTTCACCATCTGCGCGATGTTGGCCATCTTCACCCGCTCGGCATAGCGGCTCATCACGTCGAAGTGGATCGAGGCCACCAGCGCGTCGCGCAGGGTGTTCTGCTGGTGCAGGAAACCCGGGTTCACGCCTTCCAGTCCCGCGTACCAGGTGCCCCACTCATCCAGGTACAGGGCGACCTTGTTCTCCGGATCGTGCCGGTCCATGACCTCGATGTGCTTGCGCAGCAGCTCGTCCACCTTGAGCGCGCTGGACAAGGTTTCGATCCAGCCAGCCTCGTCGAATTCGAACGAGGAGGCGCGCGGCGGCCACCCGCCCGGCACCGTGTAGTAGTGCACCGACAGCGCATCCATGTGCTTGCCGGCGATCTTCATCATCACCTCGGTCCAGTTGTAGTCGTCGCCGTTGGCGCCGGCCGCGACCTTGGTGATCGCGGTCCCGGCCGGCACCTTCACGAAGGTCTGGTACTGGCGGTGCAGGTTGGCCGCGTGTTCGGGCGTCATGTTGCCGCCACAGCCCCACATCTCGTTGCCGATGCCGAAGAACGGCACCTTCCACGGCTTGTCGCGTCCGTTGGCGCGGCGTTCCTCGGCCAGCGAGGAGCCCTTCTCGTAGGTCATGTACTCGACCCATTCGGCCATCTCGCGCGGCGATCCGCTGCCGGTGTTGCCGGACACGTAGGCATCGGTGCCCAGCAGCTCGGCGAAGTCCATGAACTCGTGGGTGCCGAAGCTGTTGGGTTCGGTCACGCCGCCCCAGTGGGTATTGATCTTGACCCGGCGCTTCTCGCGCGGACCGATGCCGTCGCGCCAGTAGTACTCGTCCGCGAAGCAGCCGCCAGGCCAGCGCACCACGGGGACCTTGAGCTCCTTCAGCGCCGCGACCACGTCGTTGCGGTAGCCCCTGGTGTTGGGGATCTTCGAGTCCTCGCCCACCCAGATGCCGCCGTAGATGCCGTAGCCCAGGTGCTCGGCGAACTGGCCGAAGAGGTAGCGGCTGACTTCCGGCCCGGGCTGGTCGGCGCGCAGCGTTGCCGTGGCGGCGACCCGGTCCTGGGCGTCGGCCAGGCCGGTTGCCAGCAGGGCGGTGGTCAGCGCCAGCGTGCGCAGTGAAGTCTTCAGCATCGTTCTTGCCTCGCTAGGTTGCGGAATGGATGGTGGCCGCTTTACTGACGCACGGCTCCCGGAACGGCGCCGGCCGGAAATGGTGGCGCATCCCTGCGCCACGCGTCCCGGTGCGTTGGCGGTACACGGCACCGAGGCAGGCGGCTCGCAGGCAACGCGGGAACGGGTTCCCCGTGCCGCGTCCCCCGCTTAAGCCCGTCCGGGATGCTATAGCCGATTGGGATGTGCCGGCATTCCAATCCGTCCGCCTGCCATTCCGGAAACGGGATGGCGAGTGCGGGTCGCGCCCTCCTATGCTGCGCTGGGATGGCAACGACCTTCGACCTCGGGAGGGGTGTGGACAGGATCCGATCGTTCGGCAGTCTTGCCGATGGGCGCGTCGTGCGCGCGCACTGCATCGGCGAGGAGGACGGCCTCCACGCCGAGATCCTCGACCTCGGCGGCATCCTCGCGCGGCTGCGC
>JAEXTE010000182.1 GCA_023453655.1 Pseudomonadota bacterium | reverse complement strand
GGCATCCGCGGCGGGAAGGTGATCCCGTTCCTGCCGCTGGTCAACGAGGCGCTGTCGCGCGCCGGGCATCCGCCCGAGAAGGTGCTGGTGGTCGACCGCGGCCTCGCCGGACCTTTGGCGCTGCGCGAAGGTCGCGACGTGGACTACGCGACGCTGCGCCGCGCGCACGAGGACGCGGACGTGCCGGTGGCCTGGCTCGAGTCCAACGAGCCGAGCTACATTCTTTATACCTCCGGTACCACCGGCAAACCCAAGGGCGTGCAGCGCGACGTCGGCGGCTACGCGGTGGCGCTGGCGCTGTCGATGTGGGCGGTGTACGACATCCGGCCCGGGCAGGTGATGTTCTCCACCTCCGACATCGGCTGGGTGGTCGGGCATTCCTACAACGTGTACGGGCCGCTGATCGCGGGCGCGACCTCGATCATCTACGAAGGGCTGCCCACCTCGCCCGACGCGGGCATCTGGTGGCGCATCGTCGAGCGCTACGGCGTGCGCACCATGTTCTCCTCGCCCACGGCGCTGCGCGTGCTGAAGAAGCACGACCCGTCCTTCATCACCGACCGCGACCTGTCCTCGCTGCAGCACCTGTTCCTGGCCGGCGAGCCGCTGGACGAGCCGACCGCGCGCTGGATCTCCGAGGTGCTCGGCACGCCGGTGATCGACAACTACTGGCAGACCGAGACCGGCTGGCCGGTGCTGACCCTGATGCCCGGCGTGGAGATGAAGCCGGTGCGCTTCGGCTCGCCCGGCCTGCCCAACCTGGGCTTCCGCCTGCGGGTGATCGACGAAGCGACCGGCGAGGATGCGCCGGCGGGGCAGAAGGGCGTGCTGGTGATCCAGCCGCCGCTGCCGCCCGGCTGCATGAGTACGGTCTGGCGCAACGACCAGCGCTTCGTCGACAGCTATTTCGGCCACTTCAAGGAACTGCTGTACAGCTCGCTGGACTGGGCGATCCGCGACGAGGACGGCTACACCTTCATCCTCGGGCGCACCGACGACGTGATCAACGTCGCGGGGCACCGCCTGGGCACGCGCGAGATCGAGGAGTCGGTGTCGAGCCACCCGGATGTGGCCGAGGCCGCGGTAATCGGAGTACAGGATGCGGTGAAGGGGCAGGTGCCGATCGTGTTCGCCACGCTCAAGCGCGCGCATTCGGACGAGGAAGCCAGCGAGACCGCCGCGCAGATGCAGAAGGTGGTGGTCGAGCAGCTGGGCGGCGTCGCCCGTCCCGCGCGCGTGTACGTGGTCAACGCGCTGCCGAAGACGCGCTCGGGCAAGCTGTTGCGGCGATCGCTGCAGGCGCTGGCGGAGTCCCGCGATCCGGGCGACCTGTCCACGCTCGACGACCCGGGCGCACTGGACGAGGTCAGGCGCGCGCTGGAGCGGGGCCCCGAGGCCGGCAGCTGAGCGGCGCGGCGTCGGCCACCGCGCGCCCGCGTCTTGCCAGAAGCTGACGCATCGGGTCAGAAGCTGGCAGGGCCGCGGCGCCGCCCCATGTCCCGCCCAGGGAGATCTTCGCGCTTGGCTTGCACTGTCAGCGCATACCGCGCTGCCGATGGAAAGAGCTGTTCAGGCTGATTTTCGTGATCATCGTCACGAATGCGATCTTCGCCCCCGGTGAATCCGCCGATGACGCCCGTCGCTGGTATGGATCCTGCGAAACCCCTCTCCACAGGGGCAAGCGGATGATCGGGGAGGACGTATGCAGCTTCAGCTGATGCCGGCGAAAACCGAACAGGGCCGGGCCGAGATCGAAAGCCGCAGCCGCAAGCTGCCGGGGGGACTGCGTTCGCTGCTGCTGCTGGTCGACGGCCGGCGCACGGTGGCGGAACTGCAGGAGCTGGCCAAGCGGCTGAACGCGCCGGAGGATGCACTCCAGCAACTGCTCTCGCTGGAACTGATTTCCGGCGAGGGCGCGGCAGCGGCTTCGCCGCCGTCGATCGGGGAGCCGGCCAACGAACCGATCGCGCCGGGCGACGGCGGGAGCAACCGCTTCGGCATCCTCTACGCGCTGATGACCGACCTGGTGCGCGAGCAGCTGGGCGTACGCGGCTATTTCTTCCAGCTCAAGCTCGAACGCGCCCAGGACGACGCCGCACTCGAGGCGCTGCTGCCGGAACTGCAGTCGGCGCTGGCGAAGAAGACCAGCATGCAGGGCGCGGCTTCGGCCATCGCCCGGATCCGCACCGCCGCAGAGGCCGCCGACGCCGCCTGACGCCGGGCGGCTCAGCCCTTCGGCTTGAGCTTCTGCACCTTGAGGAAGGTGTGGTCGCCGATGGTGGCCACCTGGTAGGCGTTGCGCCAGCTGGGCGCGGCGATGGCGTGGGCCATGAAGTGGCTGGCCCCCGGCACCACCTCGGTCCGCTCGCCGGGCGGCAGCGCCCAGTTGCGTTCGGACTCGATCGCAATGCTCACCGCCTGTGCCCAGGCCTCGGTGTTGTGCATGCGGGTGCGCGGCGACACGATGGTCGGCGCGAACTGCTTGCGCGCGGTCACCACCTCGCACATCGAATCGCCCCACAGGCCGCTTTCCTCGCGGCGAAGGGCGACCTCCGCGACGGCCTGCTGGCCGAGGGGGGACTGGTTGCGTGCCTCAAGGTAGAGCGTCGTGCTCAGGCACAGCGAATCGGCGGCTTGTGGCGACATCAGCGAGGCCAACCACAGGATCCAGGCCAGTTTCATCGGAACTCCTTGCTGCGTTGCGTCCGGTCGCAGCCGTGCGTGCGCTCCCCTCGAGGAACGACGCCGTGGGCGGCGATGGGCGGACATGGCGTATTGGGGAGGGCAGCGACTCTATGGCGCTTTTGCCCGGGCTCCGAAGGCCGCAGAGGGCGGCTCGGGCCGGCTCCCGCCAGTGTGGGCGGCGGGAAAAGTGCGCGAACGGTAAGAGCCGGGAACCGAATCCTTCCTGAACAGGGGTCGGAAAAATGTGACCCGACTGGCGCTTTTTGTGGCGGGCTTACGGCTCCTGTCTATAAGAATCAAGAAGTTGGATGCGGGTCGGCACCAAGGGCAATCCCGGACTCCACGGACATCCCGCCACGGCGCCCGAGGCCCGGCGCACCTCAGAGCCCCGCTGCCAACCGGGAGGCCTGGGCGATTGCCCGCCTGGCGTCGAGTTCGGCGGCCACATCGGCGCCGCCGATCAGGTGGATACGGTGCCCGGCCGCCTGCAGCGGTGCGGCCAGGCTGCGCTCGGGCTCCTGGCCGGCGCAGACCAATACGTGGTCCACCGGCAGCAGCTGTGGCTGCCCGTCCACGCGCAGGTGGAAGCCCTCGTCGTCGACGGCCACGTACTCCACGCCGCCGACCATGCGCACGCCCTTGTGCTTGAGCGTGCTGCGGTGGATCCAGCCGGTGGTCTTGCCCAGGCGCGCGCCGGGGCGGCCAGGGCTGCGCTGCAGCAGCCAGACCTCGCGCGCTGGCGGGTCCACCCGCGGCGGGCGCAGCCCACCGGCGCTTTCGAAGCTCGGGTCCACGCCCCATTCGCGCATCCAGAGGGCCGGGTCCAGGCTGGGCGAGGGGGTCTCCTGGACCAGGAACTCGCCGACGTCGAAGCCGATGCCGCCGGCGCCGACGATCGCCACACGGCGACCGGGCACCACCTCGCCACGCAGCACCTCGACGTAGCCGACTACCTTCGGATGGTCATGGCCCTCGAAGTCGACGCGGCGCGGCGTCACGCCTGTCGCCAGCACGATCTCGTCGAAGCCGGCCAGCATCCCCGGCGTGGCCTCGGTGGACAGGCGCAGCGACACGCCGGTTTCGCGGATGCGATGGTCGAACCAGCGCAGCGTCTCGCCGAACTCTTCCTTGCCGGGAATCTTCCATGCGAGGTTGAACTGGCCGCCGATGCGGTCGGCGCGGTCGAACAGCACCACCTCGTGTCCGCGCTGCGCGGCCACCGTGGCACAGGCCAGTCCGGCGGGACCGGCGCCGACCACCGCGACGCGCTTGCGCGTGGTGGCCGGCAGGTAGTTGAGTTCGGTCTCGTGGCAGGCGCGCGGATTGACCAGGCAGCTGGCGGTCTTGCGCTGGAACACATGGTCCAGGCAGGCCTGGTTGCAGGCGATGCAGGTGTTGATCGCCTGCGGCGCGCCGGCGCGCGCCTTGTTCACCCATTCCGGATCGGCGAGCAGGGGCCGCGCCATCGACACCATGTCGGCGCCGCCGGACGCCAGCACCGCTTCTGCGACGTCGGGCATGTTGATGCGGTTGGTCGCCACCAGCGGCAGCGACACGTGCGGGCGCAGCTTCGCGGTCACCCCGGCGAATGCGGCGCGCGGCACCGAGGTGGCGATGGTCGGCACGCGCGCCTCGTGCCAGCCGATGCCGGTGTTGATCAGGGTCGCGCCGGCGGCTTCGATCGCGCGCGCCTGTTGCACGATCTCGCTCCAGTCCGAGCCGTCCGGCACCAGCTCCAGCATCGACAGCCGGTAGATGATGATGAAGTCCGCGCCGCAGGCCTCGCGCACGCGACGCACGATCTCGGTAGCGAAGCGCATGCGTGCGGCCACGTCGCCGCCCCAGCGGTCGTCGCGGCGATTGGTGCGCGCGCTGAGGAACTGGTTGATCAGGTATCCCTCGGAGCCCATCACCTCGACGCCGTCGTAGCCGCCTTCGCGCGCGAGCCTGGCCGCGGTGGCGTAAGCGTCGATCGTGCGCTCGACACCCCGTGCGGTGAGCGCGCGCGGGGTGAACGGCGTGATCGGCGATTTGACCTTCGACGGCGCGACCGACAGCGGGTGGTAGGCGTAGCGCCCGGCGTGCAGCAACTGCAGGCAGATCTTCGCGCCGTGGCCATGCACGGCATCGGTCACCTGGCGGTGCTTGCGCGCTTCCCACGGCCAGGCCAGGCGACTGGCGAAGGGCGTGAGCCAGCCTTCGAAGTTGGGCGAGAACCCGCCGGTGACGATCAGCGCCACGCCGCCGGCGGCGCGCTCGGCGAAGTACGCGGCCAGCTTGGGGAAATCGCGCTTGCGATCCTCCAGGCCGGTGTGCATCGATCCCATCAGCACGCGGTTGCGCAGGGTGGTGAAGCCCAGGTCCAGCGGCGCGAACAGGTGCGGGTAGGGGAGGGCGTCGCGGCGGTCGGCGATCATGGTGGAATACGCTGCCGTATGGATCGCGCACCATGCCGCGAATCCGGGGCGGCGGCAAGTCGCCGCCGGCCGCTCAGGCCAGCGCGGGTCGCGGTGGCAGGCGCGTCTCGCACCAGGGCAGGGTGAGGCCGACCAGCGGCCCGATCAGCAGGGCGAAAGCGAGGGTGCCCACGCCCACCGCGCCCCCCATCCACCAGCCTGCCAGCAGCACCGAACCCTCGATGCCGGTGCGGACCGCCCAGACCGGCCAACCGGTGCGGGCGTGCAGCCCGGTCATCAGTCCATCGCGCGGACCAGGACCGAAGCGCGCACCGATGTACAGCCCGGTGGCCAGGGCCAGCAGCAGCAGGCCGGCGGCGAACACCAGCAACTGCTGCCAGAGCTGCTGGAACTCTGGCAGCAGCCATAGCCCGAGCTGCGCGCTCGGTCCTACCAGCAACGCGTTGAGCACGGTGCCCAGGCCGGCGCGCTGGCGCAGCGGCCACCACAGCAGCAGCACCGCCACGCCGATCAGGATGGTCAGCAGGCCGAAGGGCAGTCCGGTCTGGCGCACCAGGCCCAGGCTCAGCACGTCCCAGGGGGCGACGCCCAGTCCGGCGCGCACCATCAGGCTCATCGCGATGCCGTAGAGGAACACGCCGGACAGCAGCTTGGACAGGCGCAGGGCGAGCAGGGGAGGCAGGGTCATGGGGGGATTGTGGTGGCA
>JAEXTE010000181.1 GCA_023453655.1 Pseudomonadota bacterium | reverse complement strand
TCCTTCCCCCGCTTGCGGGGGAAGGCCGGGATGGGGGCGCGCGCCGCAGGCGCGCTGCGGTCTCGCAGCGACCTGTCGGCCCCTACCCCAACCCTCCCCCGCCGAGCGGGGGAGGGAGCGAATAACGGCAACCGTCGCCGCTCTGCCTTCTCCTTCCCCCCGCAAGCGGGGGAAGGAGTGAACACGGGCCCTCGCGGCACTGCCGTCTCCCTCCTTGGCCCGCGGAGGCGGCAGGGGACCCGGTCGCAAGGAGCGCGCGCCTTCGCGTCACGGGGCACAATGGGGCGATGTCAGATTCCCCCGTGTCCGCTCTTACCATCGCCGGTTCCGATTCGGGCGGCGGTGCCGGTATCCAGGCCGATCTCAAGGCGTTCGCCGCGCATGGCGTGCATGGCCTCTCCGCGATCGCTGCGCTCACCGCACAGCACACGCGCGGCGTCACCGCCGTGCACGTGCCGCCGGTCGACTTCCTGCGTGCGCAGATCGACGCCTGCTTCGAGGATTTCCACGTCGGTGCGGTCAAGCTCGGGATGCTGGCCACCGCCGAGGTGATCCATGCCGTCGCCGACGCGCTGGACGCGTACGGACCGGTCCCGCTCGTCGTCGATCCGGTAATGGTCGCCACCTCCGGCGCCCGCCTGCTGGCCGAGGATGCACTGGAGGCACTACGCACTCGGCTGCTGCCGAAAGCCACCGTGCTCACCCCCAATATCCCCGAGGCCGAGCTGCTGTCCGGGCTGCGCATCGCCAGCCCCGCCGACGCGGAGCAGGCCCTGGCGCGGCTGCTGGCCACCGGATCGAAGGCGGTGCTGCTCAAGGGCGCCCACCTGGACGAGGGCGCGCTGGTGGTCGACCGCTATCGCGAGGCCACCGGCACCGGCACCACCACGTTCACCCACCCTCGCCTGCCGATCGAAGGCCACGGCACCGGATGCACCCTGGCCTCGGCCATCGCCGCCAACCTGTGCCTGGGCCTGGCGCCGGCGCAGGCGACTGCGGCAGCCGTGGATTACGTGGGACGCGCCCTGCGGCAGGGCTACCGGCCCGGGCGCGGCGAGGTGCGCGTGCTCGACCACATCGGCGCCCGGGGGCCGGAGGCGTGAACCCGCCCCCCGTCGCCAGCGAGCACGCTGTGCGCGCGGCCGACGGCCATGGCTGGCACCTGCTGGCATGCATCCCGCCGGCACCAAGGCGCAGCCTGCTCTGGCTGCCTGCCCTGGGCGTGGCGGCGCGCCACTACCTTCCCTTCGCCCAGGCGCTGGCCGCGCGCGGGGTCGCGGTGTTCGTGCACGAGTGGCGGGGTCACGGCAGCAGCACCCTGCGCGCGGGCCACGGGGTGGACTGGGGCTATCGCGAACTGCTGGTGCAGGACATCCCGGCGAGCCAGGCCGCGGTCGAGCGGATCCTGTCCGGAAGCCCGCCCCGCATCGTCGGCGGCCACAGCCTCGGCGGCCAGCTCGCCTGCTGCCGCCTGGCGCTGGCGCCGGGCGCGGCCGACGCGCTGTGGCTGGTCGCCAGCGGTGCGCCGTACTGGCACGCGTTCCCCATGCCGCACCGCGCCTGGCTGCCGCTGGCGTACCGGTTCCTGCCGTGGCTGGCGCGGATCAACGGTGCCCTGCCCGGCCGCCGCATCGGCTTCGGTGGCAACGAGGCCGTGCAGGTGATCGACGACTGGGCCCGCACCGCCATCGGTGGGCGCTACGCGGCGGAGGGACTGGCCACCGACCTCGAGGCGGCCCTGGCCGGCGTGGTCAGGCCGGTCCACGCGCTGCTGCTGGCGCAGGACTGGCTGGCGCCGCGCGGGTCGCTGGATTTCCTGCTGGGCAAGATGCCCAGGGCCGCCGCACGCGTGGAGTGCCTCGACGCCGTTGCCGCCGGCACGCGGCCCGACCACTACGCCTGGATGCGGGAACCGGCCGGCGTCGCCGACCGGCTCTGCGCTCAGCTGGCGTAGCCGTCGGGGTTCATCGACTGCCAGCGCCAGGCGTCGCGGCACATCGCGTCCACGTCCAGCTCGGCGCGCCAGCCCAGCAGCGCATGCGCGCGCGCCGGATCGGCGTACACCTCGGCGACATCGCCCGGACGGCGGGCGACGATGGCATGCGGGATGCTGCGGCCGCTGGCGCGCTCGAACGCCTGCACCAGCTGCAGCACGCTCACCCCGGAGCCGGTGCCGAGGTTGACGGTGAACCCGGTGTCGGTGCGCGCCAGCGTGTCCAGCGCGTCGGCATGGGCGCGGGCCAGGTCGACCACGTGGATGTAGTCGCGCACGCCGCTGCCGTCGATCGTCGGCCAGTCGCCGCCGAACACGCTCAGGCGCTCGCGCCGGCCCACCGCGACCTGGCAGATGTAGGGCATCAGGTTGCTCGGGACGCCGCTCGGATCCTCGCCGATCAGTCCCGACGCATGCGCCCCGCCCGGGTTGAAGTAGCGCAGGATGCCCGCCTGGAAACCCGGATCGGCGACGCACAGGTCGCCGATCAGCTGTTCCATCACCAGCTTGGTGCGGCCGTAGGGGTTGGTCACGCTGAGCGGCGCGTCCTCGTCCACCGGCACCCGTTCCGGGTCGCCGTAGACCGTGGCCGAGGAACTGAACACCAACCGCGACACCTGCGCATGCCGCATCGCCTGCAGCAGGTTGAGGGTCCCGGCGATGTTGTTGTCGAAGTAGTCGAGCGGGCGTTCGCAGGACTCGCCCACCGCCTTGAGCGCGGCGAAGTGGATGACCGCGTCGAAGCCGCCGCCGGCAAGCAGGCGGAAGGTGGCGTCGCGGTCGCGCAGGTCCACCCGGCAGAAGTCGAACGTCCGGCCCGTAATGGCCTGCAGCCGGTCGAGCACCTTCTCCGAACTGTTGCTCAGGTTGTCGGCGATCACCAGGTCGTGGCCGCGCGCGGCCAGTTCGACGCAGGTGTGGCTGCCGATGTAGCCGGTACCGCCGAAGACGAGGATGCGCATGCTGCAAGGTCCGGTGTGTGCCGGCGGCATTATCCGACACCGCGGCGCCGCGCGCGCTGGCCGCCTGCGGGCGCATTCGACGTTCTGCCAAGTCGCGCCCCGTGCGTCCGGCCACCCGGCCGCGCCTAGAATGCAACCCTCACCTTTTCTGGACAGACGGCCCGACCGATGACCGCTCCGCTTCCCGAACGCAACGACATCCGCATCGCCGTGATCGGGCTGGGCTACGTCGGCCTGCCGCTCGCCGCCGCCTTTGGCCGCACCTATCCCACCGTGGGCTTCGACATCGACGCCGCGCGCGTCGAGCAGCTGCGCCGCCACCACGACCAGACGCTGGAGATGTCGGAAGAGGAGCTGCGCGCCTCGACCCAGCTCGAATGCACGGCCGACGCCGAGGCGCTGCGTCGCTGCAACGTGTTCATCGTCACCGTGCCCACGCCCATCGACGAGTACAAGCGCCCGGACCTGCGGCCGCTGGAATCGGCCAGCCGTACCGTCGGCAGGGCGATCTCGCGCGGCGGCGTGGCGATCTTCGAGTCCACCGTGTACCCGGGCGCGACCGAGGAAGTGTGCGTGCCGATCATCGAGCGCGAGTCGGGCCTGCGCTTCAACGAGGACTTCCACGCCGGCTACAGCCCCGAGCGGATCAACCCCGGCGACAAGGAACACCGCCTCGAAACCATCCTCAAGGTGACCTCGGGCTCCACTCCGGCCGCGGCCGACTTCGTCGACGCGCTCTACGCCAGCGTGATCACCGCCGGCACCCACAAGGCGTCCAGCATCCGCGTGGCCGAGGCCGCCAAGGTCATCGAGAACACCCAGCGCGACGTCAACATCGCGCTGATCAACGAACTGGCGCTGATCTTCGGGCGGCTCGGGATCGACACCCACGAGGTACTCGAGGCGGCCGGCACCAAATGGAACTTCCTGCCCTTCCGCCCCGGCCTGGTCGGCGGCCACTGCATCGGCGTGGACCCCTACTACCTCACCCACAAGGCGCAGCAGATCGGCTACCACCCCGAGGTGATCCTGGCCGGGCGCCGCATCAACGACAGCATGGGCGGCCATGTCGCCCAGCGCGTGGTCAAGCTGATGCAGCAGCGCGGCCTGCACACCGCAGGCGCGCGCGTGCTGATCCTCGGGCTGGCGTTCAAGGAGAACTGCCCGGACCTGCGCAACACGCGCGTCACCGACATCATCGACGAGCTGCGCACCTACAACGTGGCGGTCGACGTGCACGATCCCTGGGTCTCGCCCGCGCAGGCGCAGCACGAGTACGGGATCTCGCCGGTGGCCGAGCCGGCACAGGGCCAGTACGACGCGGTGATCCTGGCGGTCTCGCACCGCCAGTTCGTGGCCCTGGGCGCCGACGGCGTGCGCGCCTTCGGCAAGCCCGGCTCGGTGGTGTTCGACGTCAAGCGCGCCCTGCCGCGCGACGCCGTCGACGGCTGCCTCTGATCCCGCGGCGGGCCCTGCGCATGCGCGTCCTCGTCACCGGCGCCGCCGGCTTCATCGGCTCCCACCTCAGCCACCGCCTGGTCGAACGCGGCGACGAGGTGCTGGGCTTCGACAACCTCAACAACTACTACGACCCGGCGCTCAAGCAGGCGCGCCTGGACCGGCTGCTGCCGAGGCCCGGCTTCTCCTTCGTCAAGGGTGCGCTGGAGGACCGCGGCACGCTCGAGCGCGCGTTCGCCAACTTCCGTCCGCAGCGCGTGGTCAACCTCGCCGCGCAGGCCGGCGTGCGCTATTCGCTGGAGAACCCGCACGCCTACATCGACAGCAACATCGTCGGCTTCACCAACATCCTCGAGGCCTGCCGCCACGGCGGCGTCGAGCACCTGGTCTACGCCTCGTCGAGTTCGGTGTACGGCGCCAACCGCAAGCTGCCGTTCGCGGTCGAGGACAGCGTGGACCACCCGGTCAGCCTGTACGCGGCGACCAAGAAGGCCAACGAGCTGATGGCGCACACCTACAGCCACCTGTTCGGCCTGCCGACCACCGGCCTGCGCTTCTTCACCGTGTACGGGCCCTGGGGCCGGCCGGACATGGCGCTGTTCCTGTTCACGAAGAACATCCTGGAAGGCCGCCCGATCGACGTCTTCAACCACGGCCACCACACCCGCGACTTCACCTACGTCGACGACATCGTCGAGGGCGTGATCCGCACCCTGGACCGGATGCCCGGACCCGATCCGGCCTACGACCCGCTGCAGCCCAACCCCGGCTCGTCGAGCGCGCCCTATCGCGTCTACAACATCGGCAACCACCAGCCGGTGCAGCTGTTGCGCTACATCGAGGTGCTGGAGGAGTGCCTCGGCCGCAAGGCCGAAAGGAACCTGCTGCCGATGCAGCCTGGCGACGTGCCCGACACCGAGGCCGACGTCGAGGCATTGCGGCGCGACACCGGCTACGCGCCGGCCACGACCATCGAGACCGGCGTCGCGCGCTTCGTGGAGTGGTACCGCAGCTACCACGGAGTCTGAACCCGCCCGGCGGCGCCGTGACCGGCGTTCGGGCAAAACCCCGTTACTGGTGGCATCGGATTTTCATACGGGGATTCCCAAGATGCGCGTGTCGAGGCAACTGATCGTGATGCTGCTGGCCATCCTGCTGGCCGCCTGCGCCAGCGGCGGCGGCCTGGGCGTGGCTCCTCCCGCGCAGGACCAGGCGGCGGTCGAGGACTACTCCATCGGCGTGGACGACATCGTCCAGGTCAGCGTGTGGCGCAACCCGGAGCTGGGCATCACCGTGCCGGTCCGCCCGGACGGCAAGATCTCGGTTCCGCTGATCGGCGACGTCGTCGCCGGCAACCGCACGCCGGCCGAGGTGGCGGCCGACATCGAGGACAAGCTCTCGGCCTTCGTCCGCGACCCGCAGGTGGCGGTGATCCTGACCGACCTGCGCAGCCACGAGTACCTCTCGCGCGTGCGCGTGACCGGCGCGGTGCGCCAGCCGGTCTCGATCCCCTACCGCCAGGGCATGACCGTGCTCGACGCGGTGCTCGCGGCCGGCGGCGTCAACGAGTTCGCCGCCCCCGACCGCTCCAGCCTGTACCGCAAGACCGGCGAGGAGACCACGAGCTACGCGGTGCGCCTGGACAAGATCATCAACCGCGGCGACCTCAGCACCAACTTCAAGGTCGCCCCGGGCGACGTGATCACCGTGCCGGAGCGCGCATTCTGATGCAGCAGAACATCCTGCCCGCGCCGCAGCGCGCGGTCGCCGCCGCGAGGCCCGCGGGGCCGGTCGTCTCGCCCATCGAATACGTCAAGCTGGTCCTGAAGGAAGGCCGCCGCCGCATCGTCGCCCTGTGCGCGATCTTCGCGCTGGTGGCGCTGCTGACCTTCGTGATCGGCCTGTTCGTCGCCGGCCGCAACTACGAGGTCTCGGTCACCATCCTGGCCCAGGAAAGCGACATCATCCAGCCGCTGCTGGAGGGCCGCGCGGTCCCGACCGGCGTGACCGACCGTGCCGGCATGGCCCGCCAGATCATCTACGGTCGCCGCGTGCTGACCCAGGTGATCGAGGAAGGCGGCTTCAACGCGGCGAACATGAGTCCGCTGCAGAAGGACCGGCTGATGGAGGAAGTCCAAGGCCGCATCCTGGTCAACAGCCCGCGCGCCGACCTGGTCCAGATCACCTACAGCGACACCGATCCGGAGCGTGCGCACCGCGTGACCGAGATGCTCGGCGCGCTGTTCATCAGCGAGACCCTGGCCACCAAGAGCCGCGAGAGCCGCGAGGCCTACGAGTTCATCGAGAAGCAGGTGCAGGAGTACCACCGCAAGCTGACCGACGCGGAGAACAACCTGCAGGAGTACCGCTCGCGCAACGCCGACGCCCAGCCCGGCAGCGCCACCGACGTGAACTCGCGCATCTCGGCCCTGCGCACCCAGGTCGAGCAGACCCGGATGGCCCTGCTCGAGCAGCAATCGCGCGAGGCCTCGATCGCCTCGCAGCTGTCGGGCGAGTCCGCGGTCACCTCGGTGCAGACCCGCGAGACGCTGTACCGCACCCGCCTGATCGAACTGCAGGCCGAGCTCGACCGCCTGCTGCTGACCTTCACCGACCGCCATCCGGACGTGCTGCGCGTGCGCCACCAGATGGAGGACGTGCAGCGCCAGCTGGCGCAGGAGCGCGACCGCGCCGCCAGCGGACAGTCGCGGACCGGTTCGGAGGACTCCCAGCTCAATCCGCTCTACCAGGAACTGCGCAGCCAGCTGGCCCAGACCCGCCGTGAAGTCGCCGCCACCGCCTCGCGCATGGGCGTGGCCGAAAGCCTGCTGCAGGGCGAACTGGATCGCAGCCGCCGCATCGCCGCCTCCGAAAGCGTGCTGGCCGAGCTGACCCGCGACTACGAGGTCAACCGCGAGATCTACCAGGACCTGCTGCGCCGGCGCGAGAACGCCCGCGTGTCGATGGGCCTGGACCAGGAGAACCGCGGCCTGACCCTGCGCGTGCAGGACCCGGCGACGATGCCGCTGCGCCCGACCGGCCTGCGCTTCGTGCATATCGCCTCGGCCGGCCTGCTGGCCGCGATCGCGATCCCGCTTGGCCTGCTGTGGCTGCTGGTCCGCTTCGACCCGCGCGTGCGCAGCCCGCAGCTGATCGAGGCCCGGAGCCGCTACCCGCTGCTGGCGACGATCCCGGCCTACCCCTCGCCGCGCGAGCGCCGCCGCCAGGTGGCCCGCATGTCGGTGGGCGGTGCGATGGTGGTGGCGGTGCTGCTGCTGTACGCGCTCACCTACGCCTACAAGATGTCCCACGGCTGAGCCGCCGTGACACCCCGTCCCATGGAGCAGACGTTAGTGAATGCACGCCCAGATGCGCTCGACCATCCCGCCGGGGACCACGCGGGAGGACGTTCGATCGCCCGCGCCGGCGATGCCCTGCAGCCGCTGTCGCCGGTCGTGCTCGAAGAGCGCAAGCTGATCCACCGCAACGATTCGGTGCGCGCCCAGGCCGACGCCTTCCGCAGCCTGCGCACCAAGCTGCTGGCGCTGGGGCAGGACCGCAACCTGGTCATCCTGGTGGCGCCGGTGCAGCCGGGCTGCGGCGGCAGCTTCGTCGCGCGCAACCTCGCGGCGGCATTCGCCTTCGACGAGAGCAAGACCGTGCTGCTGGTCGATTGCGACGCCCTGCATCCGGTGCAGCACGCCTCCCTCGGCGTGGACGTGGCCGGTGGCGGGGTCATGGACTACCTCGACGGCAGCGTCGCCGACCTGTCGGCGATCCAGTACGACACCGGGCTGCCGCGCCTGACCCTGGTCCCGAGCGGCCGTCCGCGCGAGACCGCCGGCGAGTACTTCAGCTCCAGCCGCATGCGCATGATGGTCGACTCGCTGCGCGGCACCGACGCCGGGCGCTACGTGATCATCGACAGCCCGCCGATCCTCAATTCGCCCGACGCGCGCATCCTGTCCGACCTGGCCGACCTGATCGTCGTGGTCGCCGGCTACGGGCAGGCCGCGGTCGAGCGCATCGACGAGGCGGCCGCCAGCTTCGACCCGGACAAGCTCGCCGGCGTCGTGTTCAACAACATCTACTGAAGGCAGCGGCATGAACCGGGGCGCCAGCATGAAGATCCACAGGAAGTGCCTGCCCGCCGCCTGCGCCGCCGCCGTCGCGGCCGTGTCGCTGCAGGCGCAGGCGGTCCGCGTCGACTACGTGGTCGACATGGGCATCGAGCGCAACGACAACGTGATCATGGATCCGGTCGACCCGGCCACCTCGAGCGCCGTGCGCACCGGCTTCGGCCTGGTGCTGGCCGAGGAAACCTCGGCGGTGCAGGCCAACCTCGCCGGCCGCATGGAGTACTGGGACTACTTCGAGGGTCCCCAGTCCAATGCCTTCGAAGCCAGCCTGGTCGGGCGCGTGAACTGGTTCTTCGTGCCCGAGACGCTGAGCTTCACCGTCGAGGACAGCCTGGAGATGCGGCCGATCGACCGCTTCGCCCCCGATGCGCCCAACAATCGCCAGCGGGTGAACGTGCTCTCGCTCGGCCCCAACCTGCACTTCAACTGGAGCCAGGCGGTGCGCGGCCGCGCCGAGCTGCGCTGGATCGACAGCAGCGCCGAGCAGGAGGACGAATTCGAGTCCGAGCGCCTGAGCGCCTCGCTGCACGCCATCCGCACGCTCGACCCGACCAGCACGCTGACCCTCAGCGCCCGCGGGCAGGACGTCGATTTCGACGACCCGGTCGCCCGCGACTACCGGCGCTACGACGGCTACCTGCGCTACAACAAGACGCTGAGCCGTACGAGCTTCGCGCTCGACGCGGGCTACACCTGGGTAGACTACGCCGATGGCACGTCGCGCTCGCAGCCGATGGTCCGCGCCGGCGCGGAGTGGAGGTTGAGCCCCCGCAACGCCTTCTCGCTCGGGCTGGCCCACCAGCTCACCGATTCCTCGGACTCGGCGCTCCTGGGGATCGAGGCGGCGGTCGAGGTGCCGGACCGCCTCTCCAGCAGTGCTTCGGCGGTCAACTCGTCCATGTACGAGAACGACCGGGCGGACCTGACCTGGGCCTATCGCCATGAGCGGATCAACTTCACCGCGGGCCCCTACTACGAGCGCATCGACTACGTCGATACCGGCATATTCGACGAGACCCGGCGCGGCGTGGTCACCCAGCTCAGCTACCAGCTGCGGCCCACCCTGCACCTGAACGTATTCGCCGACGCCGCGCGCTCGACCTTCACCGGGCAGGACCTGCGCACCGAGGACCGCCGCTACGGCGCGGGCCTGGAAAAGAACTGGTCGCGCCATTGGAGCAGCCGGCTCGACTACCTCCACTACCGCCGCTCCGACGACGGCCTGTACGGCAGCGCCCGGCAGAACGTCCTGTACCTCACGGTCACCTACCGCAACCGGTAGCCTCGGCGCAGGCCCGGACCTGCGTCGCATTCCTGGCGTGATCGGATCGGGACGATTTCATCGTCCTGAGGGTTTCCGCGCCTGTCGCTTGACCACCACCGGCGTTCAGCTTTTATTTTTCTGAACGAAGGATCGCGCCCCTATGATCGCTCGTCTTCTCAGGGGGAAGGACGGGGAGATCGGGGGCGACAGCCACGTCAGCCGACGTGGGTCGTGCCGGCAGGACAACGCCGGCTGGCGCAGGGACGCCGCACAGATCCTTTCGTTCGTGCAGCCCATACCCTTTTCGCCAGGTGGCAGTTCCCCATGAGACGCTTTTTCCGGACGTCCGTCCTGCCGGCGCTTGCCGGCCTCGCGCTGGCGCTCGCCGGCTGCTCCCAGGTGCCCCAGCAGGCGCCCTCTTCCCGGGACCTGGACAAAGCCGCGGCCGCGACGGCGACCGCCACGGCGGCGACCCAGCCGCGCCAGGCCGCCGCCGCGCACGGCGTGGCCAAGGCCATCTCCAACCCGATCCTGTTCGTCACCCAGGTCCCCACGCAGAACGGCGACCCCTTCGCCAGTCGCCTGTCGACCTTCGCCAACCACATGCCCAGCATGGGATCGGCGCTGCGCGGCGGCGACCTGATGATCCGCTACCCCGACGGCACCCTGCGCAACCTCACCCGTGAGGCCGGCTACGGCATGGACGGCCTGCAGGGCGCCAACGCCATCGCGGTGCGCGAGCCGACCGTGCACTGGAGCGGGACCAAAGCCATCTTCAGCATGGTCCGCGGCGCACCGACCCAGCGCTACGGCAGTACGGACGGCAAGTGGCAGCTGTACGAGGTCACCGGGCTGGGCCGCGGCGAGACCGCGCGCATTACCAGGGTGGCCGGACAGCCGTCGAACTACAACAACGTCTCGCCGCTCTACACCAGCGACGGCGACATCCTGTTCACCTCGGACAGCCCGCGCCGCGGCGAGTCACACCTTTACCCCAACCTCGACGAGTACGAAAGCACGCCCACGGTGACGGGCATCTTCCGGCTCGACGTCGCCAGCGGCCAGGTGCGCCTGCTCAACCATGTGCCTAGCGGCGCCTTCAGCCCGACCATCGACAGCTACGGCCGCGTGATCTACACCCGCTGGGACCACCTGCAGCACGACCAGCAGCAGGACGGAGCGCTTGCCGGCGCCTACAGCTACGCCCCGTTCAACTATGCCAGCGAGGCGGCCAACGCAAGCCGCGCCGGCACCGTGCGCGACACGTTCCCGGAACGGCGCGAGCAGAGCACGTCGGCCTACGGACGCGTCAACCGGTTCATGTACAACCTGTTCACGCCGTGGCAGATGAACCAGGACGGCACGGACGAACTCACGCTCAACCACATCGGTCGCCACGAACTGTTCGGCGACTACGGTTACGTGGTGAAGTCGTTCATGGACGACAACGCGCTGTCGGACAACGTCAACCAGGCCAACTTCGCCAACCGCAAGCACATCCGCATGGATGGCGGCATCTTCCATATCCGCGAGAATCCGGTCGAACCGGGCATCTACTACGGCATCAGCGCACGCGAATTCGGCGAGGGCACGACCAACCAGATCGTCCGCATCACCGGCGCGCCCACGCTCAACGCCGAGCAGATGGTGATCACCGACGCCACCCCGCCCCCGGGCAGCGCCGGTCGCTTCCGCAACCCGCTGCCGCTCACCACCGGGGACATGGTCGCCAGCCACACCGTCGACGCCGCGTTCTCCGGCTCGTCGCGGCTGCGCCTGCACCAGCTCAACCGCAACGGCTCGGGCCTGTTCGTGGCCGGGACCGCGCTGACCCCGGGCATCCGCAAGACGGTATCCTGGTGGACCGACGCCGCCTCGCCGCGCGAGTACAGCGGCGAGCTGTGGGAACTCGAGCCCGTGGAAGTCGTGGCCCGCACGCCCCCGCCCGCCACCGCGCACCCGGCGATCGCCTCGCCCGAAC
>JAEXTE010000160.1 GCA_023453655.1 Pseudomonadota bacterium | reverse complement strand
GGCCTGCGCCGCGCGGGCACCCGCGCAGGCCGCGCGCGGTCGGGGGCGGCACGCCTGCCCGGCGAGGGCGGCGCACCGATGAAGGTGCTGCACCTGACCCTTTCCTACAGCCATGGTGGCCGCCGCGAGGCGATCGGCGCGTTGGCGCAGGGCCTGCGCGAACTTGGCGTGGTCAGCCACCTGGGCTGCCTGGACGACTTCGGTTCCGACGCCAACGACCACGCCCTGTTCCAGGGCACGATCAACCTCGGCCGGCATGGCCTGTTCGACCGCTTAGCGCTACGTCGGCTGCGCGAGTACTGCCGCGAGCACGCGATTGACGTGGTGCATGCGCACGACGCCGCCAGCGAGGCGATGGCCGCGTTGGCGATGCCGCGCGGCGGGCCTGCGATCCTGATGAGCTTCCATCGCACGCGCGACCTGGAAACGGCGCGTTTCCGCGACCGGCTGCGCAACGCGGTGGTGGGGCTGCGTGTCGGCGCGGTGGTGACCGCCTCGCGGGAGCGGCTGCGACACTACATCGAGCACAACTATGTGCCCGGCGCGAAGGTGTCGTGCATACCGCTCGGCATCGACCTGGAGCGCTTCCGGCCCGACCCCGCGATGCGCGCCAGGACCCGCGCGCTGATCGGCGCGGCCGACGACACCCTCGTGGTCGGTACCGTCGGCCACTTCGGCCCGGAAAAAGGCGTGGACCTGGCGATCAGCGCATTCCAGGATTTCCTGCGCCGCCACCCGGCGCGCGATGCGCGGTTGCTGGTCCTGGGGCGGGGCGATGCGGCGCAGGAAGCGAAGATGCGCGCGCTGGCCAACGGCGAACTGGGCGACCGGATCCACTTCGTCGGCTTCCAGCCAGACCCCGAACACTGGTTTCCCGGTTTCGACGTGCTGCTGCACGGTGCGCGCGAAGAAGCCTTCGGCCTGGTGCTCGCCGAGGCGCAGGCCTGCGGCGTGCCGGTGGTGGCCGCGCGCGTCGGCGGAATTCCCGAAGTCGTGCTCGACCGCCAGACCGGGCGCCTGGCGCCCGTGCCGGAGGTCGACGCGCTCGCCGACGCGCTGCAGCAGCTCAGCGCGAGCAACGCCTACCGCGGCGAACTGGCGCGCCAGGCGATCGAGCACGCGCGCCACCAGTTCAGCCGCCAGCGTTACGCCGGCGAGTACCTCGCGGTCTACCGCCGCCTGCTCGGCTAGGCCGCGCCCGGCTCAGACGAGGGCCTCGGCCACATCGGGGTGGCCGAGGAAATCGCGCGGACTGGCCGTCCGCCCATAGGCGCCCGACTGGAACACCACCACCAGGTCGTCCGGCGCGGCGCGGGCGAGTTCGACGTCGTCGCCCAGCAGGTCCAGCGGCGTGCACAGCGGCCCGACAACCGTCGCCTTTTCGGTCCCGGCGCCCGGGCCGTTGACCGCGATCGGATAGTTGCGTCGCATCACCTGGCCGAAATTGCCGGACGCGGCCAGGTGCTGGTGCATGCCGCCGTCGGTGACCAGGAACACCTTGCCGCGCGACAGCTTGCGGTCGAGCACGCGGCACACGTACAGGCCGGCCTCGCCGACGAGGTAGCGTCCCAGTTCCACCACCAGACGCGCCTGCGGGCCGAAGTCCGACGCGGCGCGCGCGGCAAGGCCGTGCAGCGAGTCGGCAATGGGCGCGAGATCCAGCGGCTGGTCGCGATCGCTGTAGGGAATGCCGAAGCCGCCGCCGAGGTTGAGCCAGCGCAGCGGCGCAGGGAACCGGTCCAGCCAGGTCCTGGCCAGTTCGTAGCTCTGCTGCTGCGCTTCGAC
Organism: Pseudomonadota bacterium; assembly: GCA_023453655.1. Lineage (GTDB taxonomy): Bacteria > Pseudomonadota > Gammaproteobacteria > Xanthomonadales > Xanthomonadaceae > Luteimonas > Luteimonas composti. The sequence continues at coordinate 1,820 of JAEXTE010000160.1, read as the reverse complement.
GATGGCGTCGGCGCGCAGGTTCTGCGAGCCGGCGAAGCAGTGGAAGCCCTCGAACGCCAGCCCCGCCGCCGCGATGCGCTCGAGCAGGTCGGGCACCTGGTCGGCATCGACGCCGAACTGCTTGGCCCCGCCGCTCATCTTCATGCCCGAAGCCTTGAGCTCGAACGGCAGGTTGACCCGGATCGCCACGCGCGCGGCGACGCCATTGCGCGCGGACGCGCGCGCGAGGATGTCGATCTCGCGGAACGATTCGAGGTTGACCAGGATGCCCGCGGCCTGCGCCTGCCCGAGCTCGGCCTCGCGCTTGCCTGGCCCGGCGAAGCTCACGTGTTCGCGCGCCATGCCCGCATCGAGCGCGACCCGCAGTTCGCCCGCGGACGCGACGTCGAACCCGTCGACATGGGCGCGCATGCACCCGACCAGCGCCGGCATCGGATTGGCCTTGATCGCGTAGTGCAGCAGCACCTCGCGCGGAAATGCCTGTCGCAGCGCCTGTGCGCGCTCGGCCAGGCGCGTGCGGTCGTAGAGGTAGCAGGGCGTGCCGCCCACCTCGTCGACCACCTGCGACAGCGGCCTGCCGGAGACCAGCAGTTCCCCGCCGCCCGAGCGTGGCCAGCGCGCCGCCGGACCTGCGTCACTTTTTGCCGTTTTTGGCGCCTGCAGGTCCGCTTCCGTCATGTCTTCAACAAGCTATTGATTTGCAATAGGATACGCCGATTCCGGAGTGGCCAGGCCGCCGCCGGCGTGCGGCACGCTGTTGGTTCGCCGACCACAGCTTGTGACGCGCTGCCCAGAGTTGTCAGCCGCCACAGGGGGCCGGAAACGCAACCCTATACTCCAGCCGGCCAAAACGGGCCTCGGCCCGTGGCTGGACGACAGGGTGCTGACCACGCCCCGCCGGAGACCCCTTCGATGCCTGCGATTGACGCCGTTCGCCGCCGAGTACTGCCTTTGCTGCAGTCGCTGACGCTTTGCGTCGTGCCGGCACTCGCCAGTTGTTCGGATACCGTCCCCGCCGCCGGGGTGGCTGCCGCCAACGCCGCCGCCGCGGACACCCGGGATCTTCCCGCCGTCAACGTGCCGGCGCCGGCGCCCACCGCCATTACCCTGACGCCCAACGGAAAGGTCGGGTCACGCGAACTGGTCACGCTGGGCATCCCGTTTCCCGAAGGGGAGCTGGGCGACGCCGGTCTGGTGCGCGTGCTCGACGGCGATGGCAGCGAGGTGCCGGCCTTCGTCCGGCCGACCCTGCGCTGGCACTGGAAGGGCGACAGCATCCGCGCGGTCAAGGTGCAGTTCGAAGCCGATCCGCGCGCCAGCTACCGCTTCGACATTTCCCGGCCGCGCACCCGGTCGATGGACGAGCGTCCGGTCGACGAGGGCACGCGCCCCGGCAAGCTCGACGCGCCGGTGCCGCGCGTGCTGGCCACGCTGGATCCGGCGTGGCTGGTGCGCTCGGGCATCGCCGGCCCGCAGCTGGTGCACGACCGCAGCCGCGCCTACGACCGATATATCGACGGGCAGTGGGCCTGGGCCGAGGACGCCCCGTACGTCGGCGCGCATGCCTTCCTGTTCGACCGCGCCTCGGTGATCGGCCTGCAGTACGTGCGCAGCGGCCGTCCGGACCGCTTCGCCGAGTTCTACAACTCCGCCACCTTCTACCTGTCGAAGATCAAGCGCGGCGGCAACGGCGGCGGCTGGCCGGACTGCACCGGCGGTTGGGAGTTCGACGGGGTCAACGCCTGCGATCCCAAGTACAGCTACGTGACCCCGCACCTGCTGCTCACGGCGCTGGCCGGCGACGACACCCGCCTGGACGC
>JAEXTE010000088.1 GCA_023453655.1 Pseudomonadota bacterium | reverse complement strand
ACGACCGCAGCCTGGCCGGCTGGGGGCTGGCGAGCTTCGCGGCGACCGAGCGTGCGCAGTCGTTCCACGCCAACCTCATCTACTCCCCGTTCCCGAAGCTGGATATCGGCGCCGAGATCGGCTGGGGGCAGCGCGAACTCGAGGACGACCGCAAGGGCGACCTGAGGCGCATCCAGACGACCGTCAAGTACACCTTCTGACCCGAGGGAGCCAGACAGACATGTCCGAGAAAACACCAATCAACTACTGGAAGGCCAACGTCCGGATCATCACCATCTGCATGGTGATCTGGGCGCTGGTGTCCTACGGCTTCGGCATCATCCTCAGGCCCTTGCTGGCCGGGATCCGCATCGGCGGTACCGACCTGGGCTTCTGGTTCGCGCAGCAGGGTTCGATCCTGACCTTCATCGCGCTGATCTTCTACTACACCTGGTACATGAACCGGCTCGATCGCGAGTACGACGTGCACGAAGAAGAATAAGGGGCGCCCATGGACCAGTTCACTCTCAACCTGATCTTCGTCGGCGGCTCGTTCCTGCTCTACATCGCGATCGCGATCTGGGCGCGCGCCGCATCCACGTCCGAGTTCTACGCCGCCGGACGCAGCGTCAACCCGGTGATGAACGGCATGGCGACCGCCGCCGACTGGATGTCGGCAGCCTCGTTCATCTCGATGGCGGGCCTGATCGCCTTCGTCGGCTACGGCAACTCGGCCTACCTGATGGGCTGGACCGGCGGCTACGTGCTGCTGGCGATGCTGCTGGCGCCGTACCTGCGCAAGTTCGGCCGGTTCACGGTGCCGGACTTCATCGGCGACCGCTACTACAGCCGCACCGCGCGACTGGTGGCCGTGGCGGCGCTGCTGATGATCTCGATCACCTACGTGATCGGGCAGATGACCGGCGCCGGCGTGGCCTTCTCGCGCTTCCTCGAGGTGGACACCAACACCGGCCTGCTGATCGCCTCGGCGGTGGTGTTCGTGTACGCGGTGCTGGGCGGCATGAAGGGCATCACCTACACCCAGGTGGCGCAGTACATCGTGCTGATCATCGCCTACACCATCCCGGCGGTGTTCATCTCGCTGCAGCTCACCGACAACCCCATCCCGCAGCTGGGCCTGTTCTCGACCCACACCGAGTCGGGCATGCCGCTGCTGGCGCGCCTGGACCAGATCCTGGTGGACCTGGGCTTCAACGACTACACCGGGCTGCACGATTCGACGCTGAACATGACCCTGTTCACGCTGTCGCTGATGGTCGGCACCGCGGGCCTGCCGCACGTGATCATCCGCTTCTTCACCGTGCCCAAGGTGTCCGACGCCCGCAAGTCGGCCGGCTGGGCGCTGGTGTTCATCGCCCTGCTCTACACCGTGGCGCCGGCGGTGGGTGCGATGGCGCGCCTGAACATCCTGACCACGATCTACCCGGAAGGCACCCGTGCCGAATCGCTGAGCTACGAGGCGCGTCCGGACTGGATGCTCAACTGGGAGAAGACCGGGCTGCTGAAGTTCGAGGACAAGAACGGCGATGGCCTGATCCAGTCCTACAACGAGGGCAGCACCGAGTTCGCCGCGGTCGCGGCCGAGCGCGGCTGGCAGGGCAACGAGATGGTCACCTTCAACCAGGACATCCTGGTGCTGGCCAACCCGGAAATCGCCGGCCTTCCGGGCTGGGTGATCGCCCTGATCGCGGCAGGCGGCCTGGCCGCGGCGCTGTCCACGGCGGCGGGCCTGCTGCTGGCGATCTCCTCGGCGGTGAGCCATGACCTGATCAAGCGCACGTTCAAGCCCGACATTTCCGAGAAGGGCGAACTGCTCGCCGCACGCGTGTCGATGGCCGCCGCGATCGTGGTGGCGACCTGGCTGGGCATGAATCCGCCCGGTTTCGCGGCCCAGACCGTGGCGTTCGCCTTCGGCCTGGCGGCAAGCTCGCTGTTCCCGGCGATCATGATGGGCATCTTCTCCACGAAGATGAACTCGGCCGGCGCGGTGGTCGGCATGCTGGTCGGCCTGATCTCCACCAGCGTGTACCTGTTCACCTACAAGGGCTGGTTCTTCATCGCGGGGACCAACATGCTGGCCGACAAGCCGGAGAACTGGCTGTTCGGCATCTCGCCGCTGGCCTTCGGTGCGGTCGGCGCGCTGCTCAACTTCATCGCGGCCTACATCACGATGAAGGTCACCAAGCCGGTGCCGGAGGAGATCAGGCACCTGGTGGAGGACATCCGCGTCCCGCGCGGCGCGGGCGCTGCCGTCGCCCACCACTGATCCAGCGCAGTCGCAACACGGCGGCCCGCTCCCGGCGACGGGGGCGGGCCGCCGCTTTTGGACCGCCCGGGCTTGCGCCCGGCGGGCCCGAATACAATCGACCCCGGCCCTCCGCCCGACCTTGCACCCGGAGCCTCCATGCTGCTCGAGTTCATCGCCATCATCGCCGCTGGCTTCGGCCTGGCCGGCCTCGCGCTCAGCCTCAACATCGCCTTGCGCCGGCGCCTGCCGCAGTGGATCGTGCCGGCGTCCGCCGGCGCCGGGATGCTGCTGATGGCGATCTGGCTTGAGTATTCCTGGTTCGAACGCACCACCAGTACGTTCCCCGACGGGGTGGAGGTCGCCTCGACCAACCAGGCGCGCTCCTGGTACCGGCCCTGGACCTACGTGGTGCCGCTGACCAACCGCCTGATCGCGGTCGACCACCGCGCCGACCGGCGCCATCCCGAACGCCCCGACCAGGTGCTGACCCGCGTCATCCTGGCCGGGCGCTGGGAGCCGACCCGCCAGTTCGGCGTGGTCTACGACTGCCGCGCCCACCGCCGCGCCGACCTGCTCGACCAGGTCGAGCTCGACGGAAGCGGCGAGCTGAAGAATGCGGACTGGCTGCAGCTGCCGGCCGACGACCGGGTCATGCGTGCCGCCTGCGGCGACTGACCGGCCGCCGCGCTACAGCCAGCGCAACGCGACGATCGCCACCAGGGTCGGCGGCAGCGCCGCGAGCAGCAGCCCCAGCGGATGCACCGATTCGTCGTTGAAGTAGCGGCGCACGATCGACATGCCGGCCGGGTTGGGCGCGTTGGCGATCACCGTCAGGCCGCCGCCGGCCACGGCGCCGGCCACCAGCATGTACTTGAACTCGTCGCTCAGCCCCTCCACCAGGGAGCCGAGGTAGGTGAGCGCGGCGTTGTCGGTCACCGCCGTCAGCGCGGCGGCGCCGAAGAACACCGCATCGCTGCTCATGCCCATCAGTAGCGGTTCGAGCCACCACGCCTGCATGCCGCCCAGCACCACCAGTCCGGCCAGGAAGAAGGCCACCAGCAGGCCCTCGCGCAGGATCAGGCGGTCCTGGTACTGGCGATAGGCGGTGGCCACGCCCAGGAACAGCAGGAAGATGCCCATGAACATCGCCGGATGGTGGGCGAACGCGACCACCCCGAGCAGGAACAGCAGGTGCACGATCACCAGCGGGATCGACATCGGCGATGTCGTGCCGGCCTCGGGTGCGGGCAGCTGCCCCAGCTCCTTGCGGAACACGAACACCACGGCCGCCGCATTGAACACCACCGCGATGATCGCCTTCCAGCCGAAGGTCGTCATCATGAAGGCGAAATCCCAGTTCCACTTGGCCGCGACCATCAGCACCGGCGGCGCCGCGAACGGGGTGAGCACGCCGCCGATGGAGACATTGACGAACAGCGTCCCGAGCAGCGCGTACTTGGCCTTGTTCGAGATGTTCACCGCGTAGACGCGGCGGGCCAGCATCAGCGCCGCCAGGGTCATCGCCGCCGGCTCGGTGATGAACGAGCCCAGCAGCGGCACCAGCGCCAGCACGCTGAAGCAGAACTCCAGCCCGTTGCGCCAAGGCAGCATCCGGGCCAGGCCATCGACCAGGCGCGTGGCCGCCCACAGCACCGGCCGCGTCCCGGCGATCACCATGATCGCGAACACGAACATGGGTTCGGTGAAGTTGCGCGAGTCCACGTAGGCGGTGGCTTCGGACACGCCGCCCAGGAGCGCCATCGACAGCACCAGCACCATCGCCCAGATGCCGAACACCACTTCCACTTCGCCCAGCAGGTGCCAGCTGCCGGCATGTGCGGGCTGGCGATGGGCCAGGCGCAGGAAGAACTTGGTGCTGAACGTATGCAGGATCGCCAGCGCGAACAGGACTGTCGCGACGATCTCGATGGTCTGCGCACTCATGAACATGGTCCGGCTCCCCAAACCGGTCCGATACTACCAACCGCCCGCGCGCGGTGGGCGGCACGCTGGCGCAGCGGCAGGACGCTGCAGGCCGGCCGCGCGTGCCGGGCTGGCCGCGCCGCTGCAGGCAGCCGGCGGTCCCTGTCGCCTCCCCCTACCAAAGACGAATAGGCAAGCGGCCACCGGCGCGCGCAGCCTCGCCGCGTCAGAACACGTGTTCGGGGGAACTCAGATGACGACAGGCAGGGGACGGCGGTCCTTGGCGGCCGCGATGGCGCTCGCCCTGGCCGCGCCGGGCATGGCCTTCGCGCTGAGCGCGATGGAAGCCGAGCTTGAGGCCCGCGTGGCCCAGCTTGAAGCGCAGATCCAGGCCTTGCTGCAGTCGCAGCAACAGCAGCAGGAAAGCATCACCCAGACGCAGACCAGGCTCGACCAGGTCCAGGTCGCG
>JAEXTE010000084.1 GCA_023453655.1 Pseudomonadota bacterium | reverse complement strand
CGCGACCTGGACCTGGTCGAGCCTGGTCTGCGTCTGGGTGATGCTTTCCTGCTGCTGTTGCTGCGACTGCAGCAAGGCCTGGATCTGCGCTTCAAGCTGGGCCACGCGGGCCTCAAGCTCGGCTTCCTTCGCGCTTTGCGCGAAGGCCATGCCGGGCGCGGCCAGCGCGACCAGCACGGCGGTTGCCAGCAACCGCCTTGGATGGCGTCGTTTCGTCGTCATTGCTCCCTCCCACAGGATGCGCCGCTGTACGCGGTCCCCGGGGAGCCTGACCGCGCACCGTCCCCACGCCTATTCGCCATTGGTCGAATACGGCGCGAGCACGCGACGAAGCGGTGCTATGGTCTCCGTTCCACCGCGCCACGCCGCTGCGACTGCAGCGCCAGCCAGCACAGGCCCACCGTGGCCGCGTCTCCCAGCGCGCTGTGGCGACCGAGCACGGGCACGCCGAGCGTGTCGGCGATGTGCTGGAAATCGAGGTTCGGAGGCGCGGCGGGGTTGGCGCGCCTCGCGCGCGCGGCGAAGGCGTCGGCCAGGTCGACGCGTGGATTGGGCAGGCCGAAGCCGGTGAGCGCACGCACGTGCGGCGACAGCATCGCCAGGTCGAAGCCCAGGTGGTAGCCGAGCAGGGTGCGGCCCTGCAGCCAGTGCAGGAATTCGCGCACCGCCGTGGTCACCGCGACGCCCGAGGCCGCTTCCTCCGGCGTGATGCGGTGGTGGCGGATGGAATCGATGCCGAACTCGCGCTCGGCGCGGATCCGCCGTTCGAAGCGCTCCGAAGTGAGCACCCGGCCGTCGCGCACGGGAACCGCGGCGAGGCTGAGGATGTGATCGACCTTCGGGTCGAGCCCGGTGGTCTCCAGGTCCAGGCTCACCCATTCGCCCGGCGGCGCCGGCTGCAGCAGGCCGGCCCATTCGCCGTCGCCGATCGTCCGTCTCCGCCACCAGCGCCGCAGCGATCGCATCCTAGTCGCGCAGGTGGAAGCTCTGGCGCACGTGCGCGCGGAAATCCTTGACCACGTGCAGTGCGTCGCGCATCAGCTCGCGGTCCAGCCGCCGCAGCCGCGCCGGATCGATGTGGTTGCCGGGCGGCCGCATGCCGTCCATCGCCGCGAACTGCGCATCCAGGCGCATGTGCTGGAACACGTTGAGCGCCTGCGGCAGGTCGCGCCCGAGCGATGGCGACAGCTCGCCGCATTCGACCAGTGCGGCGCAGCGCTCGCGGCTGCTGGTGGCGCGGACCCCGCGCCGCAGCGCGAGGCAGCGCAGCCCGTGCACGACCGGGAAGATCCCGCCCTTCTTGATGTCGGTCCCGTCGCCGTCGCTCCGCACGCGGCCGAAGAAGGTCAGCGGCGTGGCGAACTCCAGCGTTGCGCCGGCCAGGTGGTGGAGCAGGATCTCGTCGTTCCCGAGCGCCATCAGCGTATCCTTGACCGGCGCGAACAGCGCGGCATTGCCGGCCACCGGGCGCGCGTCGAGCGCGATCGACAGATCGAGCGCGCCCTGGCCGCCATGCACCTGTCTCCACTGGCCGATGCGATCGCGCCAGCCGGCTTCGGTCATCCGCCAGTGCGGGTTGTCGACCATCACCCGGCCGGGGCAGGGTGGATAGCCGACCTGGCCCAGTGCCTGGCTGAAGCGGTCCATGGCATCGGGCAGGCCGGGCCAGTCGAACCCGTCGGCCAGGACCAGCGCGTTGTCCTGATCGGTCTTGAGCAGCTGTTCGCGGCGGCCCTCGCTACCCATCACCAGCAGGCAGATGCCGTCGCGCAGCTCCGCGGGCACCATCAGTTCGAAAACCCGCCCCATGACCAGGCTGTTGAGCGCGCTGACCAGCTCCATCATGTAGGGAATGCGCGCGCCGTGGACGTTGAGGCTGCGCAGCAGCCGGGTCATGCCGGCGGCCGCCTCGGCGATCGCATCGATGTCGCGCGCGCGCGCCAGGCGCAGGCTGATCAGGTGGGAATGACTGGCGAAGTGCGCCAGCACCTCGGCCATGCCGAGGGTGCCGGCGATGCGGTCGCCCTCGGTGACCACCACGCGTTCGATCTGGCGCTCGGTCATGTCGATCAGCGCCTGGAACAGCACCTCGCCGGTGCCGATGCTGGCCAGCGGGCGGTTCGCCAGCGGGCCGATCGGCGCATCCAGCGACAGCCGCTGGCGGGTCAGCGCCTCGAGCAGGTCGGTGCGGGTGACGATGCCGGGCGCCGGGTGCGCGGGATCGTCGACGATCAGGCAGTCCACCCGCCGCTCGCGCAGGCGGGCGCTGGCCTGCGCGATGCTGGCCGTGGCATCCACGCGCTCGGCCGGCGCCAGGTCGGCCTCGCCCACGCGCACCAGCATCACTTCGGCGGTCTCGCGGCGGTCGCCGCTACCCGACAGGCGGCCCTTGGTCGCCAGGCCCTCGTTGAAGTAGGCGGCGAAGCGCGGGTTGTCCGCCAGCAGCTGGCGGAACAGCGGCGCCGGGATCAGGTGGCTCAGGCAGTCGCCTTCGGTGCGGTAGCTCAGGCGCGCGCGCCCGGCCATCACCGCCCAGGCGCCGATCACGTCGCCCGGGCCGTAGTCGGCGAAGCGCTCGCTGCGCCCGCGGTCGTCCACCTCGAAGGCGTGCACCAGGCCCTTGAGGATGACGTAGGCGTGCGGCGACGGCTTTCCCGCCTCGATCAGCGTGGTGCCGCCGGGATGGAAGCCGATGTCCACGCCGGCCTGCAGCCGCTGGCGCCCCGCCTCGTCGAGCAGGTCGAACGGCGGCTGGTCGAGGTCCAGGCCGGGGACGGGATCCATGCGCGCATTGTGCGGCGTGCGCGTCGCGCGGTGAATAGACCAAGGTCTAACCAAGGTCTAACCCGCGCCACATGGCAATGCGGCAAACTGGACGCAGCCACGTTCCGGAGGGTGTGCCGCCATGTCCGATCTGTATCCCGTGCCCGAGGGCTTCGCCGCGCAGGCCAATGTCGGCAAGGCCGACTACGAGCGCGATTACGCCGAATCCGTCCGCGATCCCAACGCGTTCTGGGCGCGTGCGGCCCAGCGCCTGGAATGGATGACGCCGCCGACCCGGATCCGCGACGTCAGCTACGACCGCGGCGATTTCCGCATCCGCTGGTTCGCCGATGGCGAGCTCAACGCCAGCGTGAACTGCCTCGACCGGCACCTGGCCACGCGCGGCGACAAGACCGCGCTGGTCTTCGAGCCCGACGATCCGGCGGCCGAGCCGCGCCACGTGACCTATCGCGAGCTGCACGCCCGCGTCTGCCGCCTGGCCAATGCGCTGCGCAGCCTCGGCGTGGGCAAGGGCGACCGGGTCACCATCTACCTGCCGATGATCGTCGAGGCCGCCGTGGCGATGCTCGCCTGCGCCCGCATCGGCGCCGTCCATACCGTGGTATTCGGCGGTTTCTCGGCCAACTCGATCGCCGACCGCGTGCGCGACAGCGGCTCGAAGCTGGTCATCACCGCCGACGAGGGCCTGCGCGGCGGCAAGAAGGTGCCGCTCAAGGCCAATGTCGACGCCGCGCTCAAGCTGCCGGGCACCACCTCGGTGGAGACGGTGCTGGTCGTCCGCCACACCGGCGGCGCGGTCGACATGCAGATGCCGCGCGACCGCTGGTACGACGCGGTCGTCGACGGCCAGCCCGACAGTTGCGAACCCGAGCGCATGAACGCCGAGGACCCGCTGTTCATCCTCTACACGTCGGGGTCCACCGGCAAGCCCAAGGGCGTGCTGCACACCACCGGCGGCTACCTGCTGTACGCCGCCTACACGCACTGGGCGGTGTTCGACCTCAAGGAGGACGACGTCTACTGGTGCACCGCCGACGTCGGCTGGGTCACCGGCCACAGCTACATCGTGTACGGGCCGTTGGCCAATGGCGCCACCGCGCTGATGTTCGAGGGCGTGCCGAGCTATCCGGACGCCTCGCGCTTCTGGCAGGTGGTCGACCGCCACAAGCGCACGATCTTCTACACCGCCCCGACCGCGATCCGCGCGCTGATGCGCGATGGCGACGAGCCGGTGAAGAGGACCTCGCGCGCCTCGCTGCGCCTGCTGGGCAGCGTCGGCGAACCGATCAATCCCGAGGCCTGGCGCTGGTACCACGAAGTGGTGGGCGACAGCCGCTGCCCGATCGTGGACACCTGGTGGCAAACCGAGACCGGCGGCATCCTGATCACGCCACTGCCCGGCGCCATCGATGCCAAGCCCGGCTCGGCCACGCTGCCGTTCTTCGGCGTGCGCCCGGCCATCGTCGATGCCGCCGGCAACATCCAGGAGGGCGCGTGCGAGGGCAACTTGGTCCTGCTCGATTCCTGGCCGGGGCAGATGCGCACCGTCTATGGCGACGACCAGCGCTTCTTCGACACCTACTTCTCCACCTACCCGGGCATGTATTTCACCGGCGATGGCGCGCGCCGCGACGAGGACGGCTACTACTGGATCACCGGCCGCGTCGACGACGTGATCAACGTGTCCGGCCACCGCATCGGCACGGCCGAGGTCGAGAGCGCGCTGGTGCTGCACCCCAAGGTGGCCGAGGCCGCGGTGGTCGGTTTCCCGCACGACGTCAAGGGGCAGGGCATCTATGCCTACGTGACCCTGGTGGCGGGCGAAACCGAGAGCGACGAGCTGCTCAAGGAACTGGTGGCGCACGTGCGCAAGGAGATCGGGCCGATCGCGTCGCCGGACTTCCTGCAGTGGGCGCCAGGCCTGCCGAAGACGCGCTCGGGCAAGATCATGCGCCGCATCCTGCGCAAGATCGCCGAGAACGCGCCCGACCAGCTCGGCGACACCAGCACCCTGGCCGATCCGTCCGTGGTCGATTCGCTGGTGAAGAACCGCCAGGGCGCCTGACGCCCGGCCGCGACAACGGCGCCGGCCGCTTGCCGGCGCCGCAGCATTCCGTTCCGCAGGAGGCGGAACTCCCCCGATGACGACGATCCTGGTTGCCGACGACCACCCCCTGTTCCGCGAGGCCCTGCGCGGCGTGGTGGGCCGCAACATCCCCGGTGCCGAACTGCACGAGGCCGACAACGCCGACGGCCTGTACGCGATGGCCGACGCCCACCCGGACGCGGACCTGCTGCTGCTGGACCTCAACATGCCCGGCGCCCAGGGCTTCAGCGCCCTGGTCCACCTGCGGGGGCTGCACCCGCAGCTGCCGGTGGTGATGGTGTCCGCGCGCGAGGAGCCGGCCGTGGTCCGGCGCGCGCTCGATCATGGCGCGATGGGCTTCATTCCCAAGTCCTCGAACGCCGAGGCGCTGGGTGCGGCGCTGCGGCGCGTGCTCGATGGCGACCGCTTCGTGCCGGACATCGCCGGCGCCGCGCCGCAGACCGCGCAGGACGAGCACGACATCGCCGCGCGCATCCGCGAGCTGACGCCGCAGCAGTTCCGGGTGCTGCAGATGCTCGGTTCGGGCAAGCTCAACAAGCAGATCGGCTACGAGCTGGGCGTGTCGGAAGCGACGATCAAGGCGCACATGAGCGCGATCCTGCGCAAGCTCGGCGCGTCCAACCGCACCCAGGCGGTGCTGATGGCCGGGCGCCTGTCGGTGGACCCGGAGCAGGTGGTGCCCCTGGACGACGAGGACTGAGCTGGCGCGAAGCGCCGCTCAGGCCCGCGCGTCCACCTGCCGCTGCGCGGTGAGGAAGGCGCGCAGCGAAGCCGGACGCACCGGCTTGGTCAGCACCCGGTAGCCGCGCCTGCGCGCTGCCTGCTTGAGCGTGTCGCTGCCGTCGGCGGTGAGCAGCGCGCCGGGAATCTCCCGGCCTGCCGCCGCGCGCAGCGCGTCGAGCGTATCGAGGCCGTCCAGCCGGTCGTGCAGGTGGTAGTCCACCAGCAGCACGTCGGGAGGCTGCCCGGCCACCTTCGCCAGGGCTTCGTCCACGGTCGTGGCCAGCACCGTGGCCACCTGCCAGCGCGACAGCAGTGCCTCCATCCCCGAGAGGATGTCGCGGTCGTTGTCCACGCACAGCACGGTCAGTCCGTGCAGGTCCTGGTCGATGCGCACGCGAGGCGCGGTGCCGGCCTGCGCGGACAGGGCCGTCCCGCGCGGCACCAGGATCGAGAACATGCTGCCGCGGCCCACCACCGATCGCGCGTCCAGCGCATGGCCGAGCAGGCGCGAGATGCGCTGGCAGATCGACAGGCCCAGGCCCAGGCCGCGGCCGTCCCAGTCGAAGGGCTGCTCGTAACGGTGGAATTCCTGGTAGATCTGGCGCATGTGGTGCTCGGGGATGCCCGGACCCGAATCCCAGACCTGCAGCGCGATGCCGTCCCCGCGCGGACGCGCCGCCAGCACGACCCGGCCCCGCGGCGTATAGCGCAGGGCGTTGGCGATGAAGTTCTGCAACACGCGCCGCAGCAGGCGGCGGTCGCTGCGTACCGGCAGGGCCGGCGCATACACCCGGATCGCGATCGAGCGCGCGGCGGCCATCGGCGCGTACTGCGCGGCCAGCTCGCGCAGCAGCGCGCCGGCGTCGAAGTCGACGATCTCCGGCTCCAGCTTGCCGGCGTCCAGGCGCGAGACGTCGAGCAGGCCGTCGAGCAGTTCCTCGGCCGCGCGCAGGGCCGTGTCCACGCGTTCGGCCAGATGCGCCTGTTCCTGCGGATCGGTGCTTTCGCGCAGCGCCGAGGTGAACAGGCGCGCCGCATTGAGCGGCTGCAGCACGTCGTGGCTGACCGCGGTGAGGAAGCGCGAGCGCGATTCCTGCGCATCCTCGGCCTCGCGCGTGCGTTCGGCCACGCGCTGCTCGAGGTGCTCGTTGATCTCGCGCAGCTCGCGCTCGGCGCGCTTGTAGTCGGTGACGTCGCTGTAGCTGGTGGCGTAGCCGCCGCCCGGCAGCGGCTGGCCGCGCAGCTCCAGCACCTGTCCGCTGGCGCGCACGCGCTCGCTCACGTGGGGCGAGCCCATGCGCATGTACTCGATGCGCTTGGCCACCTCGGCCTCGATCTCCTCGGGCCCGAGCAGGCCGAGTTCGCCGCGCTCGGCGTTGTAGCGGATCAGGTCGGCGACCGGGCGGCCGATGTAGAGCATGCCGTCGGGATAGTCGAACAGCTGCTGGTAGCGGCGGTTCCAGGCGACCAGGCACATGTCGCCGTCGACCACGCTCACGCCCTGGTCGATGTTCTCCAGGGTGTTGGACAGGATCTCGCGGTTGAAGCGCAGCTCCTGGCCGGCCTCGTCGAGCACCGCCACGACCTCGCCCACCTCCATGCCCGAGCCCTTGAGCACGCTGGTGACCACCAGGCGCGCCGAGGCCGCGCCGACCGCGGCCGCCAGCAGGCGCTCGGTGAACTGGACCCAGTTGCGGTCGGCGCGCGCGTGCGGCTGCAGCTCCTGCCCCAGTTCGCGGGCACGCTGCTGGAAGGCGCGCTGCGCGGTGCGCTCGCCGACGATGCGGGCGGCGAGCACGCGCAGGTCGCCGAGGGTGACGTTGCCCTTCCATTCGCCGGCCGACAGCGCGCTGCGCTCGGCGTAGGGGTCGAGGAAAGGGGCCGCGCGCAGGCGTTCGTCCAGATTGGGTCGCCAGCGCGCCGAGACCAGCAGCAGCGCGCCGATGTTGCCCAGCAGCGACCAGAAGGTGCCGTGGGTGAGCGGGTCCCAGCCCCACAGGCCGAACAGCTGGCGGGGACGGAGCCAGTGGATGCCGAAGGGGCCGTCGCGCACCCAGGCCGGGTCGAACCAGCCGGCGTCGGTGAGCGTGGGCAGCAGCAGCGTGTACAGCCACACGCCGAACCCGACCAGCAGGCCCACTTCGGCGCCGCGGCGGCTGGCGCCGTGCCAGTACAGCCCTCCGATCAGCGCGGGCGCGAACTGCGCCACCGCGGCAAAGGACATCAGGCCGAACGAGGCCAGCGAGGCGTCGCTGCCGCTGGCGCGGTAGTAGCCCCAGGCCAGGCCGGCGATGCAGACGATGGCGATGCGGCGGATCCACAGCACGGTCGCGGCGACGTCGCCGCCGTGGCGCTCGGCCCAGCCGCGGCGCAGCAGCAGCGGCATCACCAGGTCGTTGCTGACCATGGTCGCCAGCGCCACGCTGGCCACGATCACCATGCCGGTGGCGGCGGAAAAGCCGCCCACGTAGGCCAGCAGCGCCAGCGTGTCGCGCTGCTCGGCCAGCGGCAGCGCCAGCACGAAGCTGTCGGGCGCCACGTGCGGCGAATTGCCAAACAGCACCATGCCGGCGCTGGCGATCGGCACCACCATCAGCGTGACCACCACCAGGTAGGCGCCGAACATCCAGCGGGCGCGACGGATGTCGGCGACGTTGCCGCATTCGACGATGGCCACGTGGAACTGCCGCGGCAGGCAGAAGATCGCGGCAAAGGCGAGCAGGCACTGCGCGGCGAAGCCGACCGGCGGCGCCACGTCGACCAGGGCCCGGGTGGCGGCCACGTAGTCGACGTCGCGTGCGCCGAGCCAGCCCGTGGCGAACATGCCCACGGCGACCAGCGCCACCAGCTTGACCAGCGATTCGAGCGCGACCGCCAGCATCATGCCGGGGCGGTGCTCGGTGGCATCGACCTGGCGGGTGCCGAACAGGATCGCGAACAGCGCCATCAGCGCCGCCACGTACAGCGCCGGATCGCCCAGCGCCGGGCCGTTGGGGTCCTGCCCGGCCAGCACCACCAGGCTGATGGCCACCGCCTTGTACTGCAGCGCGAGGTACGGCACCGCGGCGATCAGCGCGATGGTGGCAACCAGGGCCGCCAGCGGCTGCGAACGGCCGAAGCGCGAGGCGATGAAGTCGGCGATCGAGACCGTGTTCTGGCTCTGCGCCACCTTGGCCATGCGCTCGAGGATGCGCCAGCCGAACAGCAGCAACAGCATCGGGCCCAGGTAGATCGGCACATAGCCGATGCCCGACCGCACCGCGGTGCCCACGGCGCCGTAGAAGGTCCAGGACGAGCAGTACACCGCCAGCGCCAGGCTGTAGACCAGCGGGCGCAGCCAGGGGCGCTGTGGATACAGCGGATAGCGGTCGCCGATCCACGCGACCGCGAACAGCAGCGCGGCGTAGGCGACCGACACCAGCAGCAGGACCCAGCCCGGCAGCATCCGACCCTCCCCAGAGTGCGCCCCGGAGTGTATCGCGGACGGTTGCGGACGCGGCGGCGGTGGCCCCCACCCCGGCCCTCCCCCGCAAGCGGGGGAGGGAGCGGTCCAGCATGCGCGTTGCGGCGGCGCTGGCGTTGGCGGTCCGGTCCGGTCCGGTGCGGTGCGGTGC
>JAEXTE010000080.1 GCA_023453655.1 Pseudomonadota bacterium | reverse complement strand
CGGAACTGCGGCAGTGCCCGGCGACACGGTAGCCGGCGGCATGCCCCCGCCGCACGAGGGCCGCACCCAGGCGGCGCGCGCCGCCGGTGACGAGGGCGACGGGGGACGGGCTGGCCATGGCGTACTCCCGATTGCCGGTATCCTGTCGCATTGTCGCCGTAGACGCCGCCGATGTCCGATTTCCCGCTCTCCGACGATGCGCAGGCCCACAGCGCGCATCTGCAGGCCCTGATCCGCGAGCAGATCGCGGCCGCGGGTGGGGCGATCCCGTTCTGGCGTTTCATGGAGCTGGCGCTGTACGCCCCCGGGCTCGGCTATTACAGCGCGGGCGCGACCAAGTTCGGTGCCGCCGGCGACTTCGTGACCGCCCCGGAGCTGGGGTCGCTGTTCGCCGAATGCGTGGCGCAGGCGCTCGCGCCCGCGCTGCAGGCCTGCGGGCCGGAGGCGCGTTTCCTCGAGATCGGCGCGGGCAGCGGTCGCTTCGCCGCCGACGCCATCGCACATCTGCTCGAACTCGACTCGATGCCGGCCCGTTACGCCATCCTCGAGCCCAGCGCGGACCTGCGCGAACGCCAGCGCGCGCACCTGGCGCAGGCGCTGCCGGCGCCGGCATTCGCGCGCGTGGAGTGGCTGGACGGTCCGATGCCGGACGACTGGAACGGCGTGCTGTTCGCCAACGAGGTGCTCGACGCCCTGCCCACGCCGCGCTTCGCGCTCCAGGGGGGAGAGGTGTTCGAGGAACACGTGGCCTGCGACGGCAATGGCTTCCGCCGCATCGACCGTCCCGCCGACGCGCTGCTGTCGGCAGCCGTGCGCCATGTCGAAAGCCAGCTCGAGGGCCCCTTCGCCGACGGCCACCGCGCCGAGCTGCTGCCGCAGCTGCCCTACTGGCTGCAGGCGGTCGCGGGAGGCATGCGCACCGGCGCGCTGCTGTTCGTGGACTACGGCCATCCACGCCGCGAGTATTACGACCCGCGCCGCCGCGACGGCACCCTGCGGGCGTTCCACCGGCATCGCGTGGTCGAGGATGTGTTCGCGCGCGTCGGGCTGCAGGACATCACCGCATCGGTGGATTTCACCGCGCTGGCCGAGGCGGGCACCGGCGCGGGCTTCGACCTCGCGGGCTACTGTTCGCAGGCCAGCTTCCTGATCGGCAACGGCCTGGAACAGCGCCTGGCGGCGCACGAAGCGCGCGCGGCGGACGAGGCGGCGCGCTACGCCTTGCGCCAGCAGGCCAAGCTGCTCACCGTGCCGGGCGGGATGGGGGAGCGGTTCCAGGCGATGGGCTTCGCGCGCGACGTGCCGCTGGAACAGGCATTCGTGTTCGGCGACCTGAGCTTCCGCCTGTGAGCGGCCGTCCGCGCTACCGGCCCGGACGTTCGCTCAAGCCGCTGCGCCATCCGCGCTTCTGGGTGGCGCTGTGGACGCTGGCGATCGCGGGCGTGGTGGTGCTGTCGATGATGCCGCCGCCCCCGATGCCGGATTTCGACGGCAGCGACAAGTGGTCGCATTTCCTCGGCTACTTCGCCCTTGCGGCCAGTGCGGTGCAGCTGTTCCGCAACTGGCCGGCGCTGCTGGGCGCGGGGCTGGGGCTGGTGCTGCTGGGCATCGGCATCGAATACGCGCAGGGCGCGCTGACGGTGGACCGGATGGCCGACACGCGCGATGCGCTGGCCAATACGCTGGGCGTGATCGCCGGCCTCGGCACCCGCCTGACGCCGCTGCGCGACCTGCTGCTGCGGATCGACGGCTGGCGCGGCGAGCCGCGCGGCTGACCGCGGCTCGGGACGCGCCCGCCCGATCCCCGTCGGCGCAACCAGCGGGGACAGGCGCGCCCCCGCCGCTCAGCGTGGCAGCAGCTCGACCCGATCGAGCACCCACATCGTCGGCCGCGTATCGCCGCTGGGCGTGATGCACAGGTCGCCGCGGCCCGGCTGCGCCAGGGGAATCTCCAGCTCGACGAAGCCGTCTTCGCCGGGCTGGGCGGGCAGCGGATGGCGCGCGATCGGTTCGCCCTCGCAGCCGCCCGCATGCACCAGCAGTTCGCCATGCGCAGTCTGCGCGGGCGCATAGCGCCGGTTGGGTTCGTCGTGCGCCAGCTGGAAGAAGTAGGGAATCCGCCCCAGCCGTACCTTCAGTGCGCCGGCTGCGCCCAGTTCCGCGTCCGGCCAGCGCCAGCAGGGCCGGAAGATGGTGACATTGAACAGGGCGCGCTCGCCGTCCACCGGGCCGTCGTCCTCCAGCCGCAGGAGCAGGCGGCCGCTCTCCGCGCAGGTCGCGAGCTGTTCATCGGTACGCACGCGCAGGCTGGACGCGCTGTACGCAAGCCGCGCCACCGGGCCCAGCCGCTCGGTTCCGTGGAAGGCGGCCGCGCGGATCTCGACCGGCATCGGCAGCTGCAGCGGCGTCTCGTACAGCGGCGCGTCCGCGCCCGGGTCGCTGCCGTCGAGCGTGTAGCGCACCGCGTAGCCGAGCGGGTTTTCCAGCGCGACCTGCACCTTGCCGGCGTCGCCGCCCGGCGCCGCTTCGCCCAACACCTCGAACGGCGTCTGCGCATGGGCGATGCCGAACGCGCGGTAGCGCGCAAGCTGGGCGGGCAATCGCGCCAGGAAATCCGCATAGTTCCTGCGGTCGGCCGGCGACCAGGCGGTTTCGGCCAGCGCGGCCACGCGCGGGAAGTAGGCGTGCTGCATGCGGTCCCAGGTGCGCAGGTGTTCGGTCCAGAGGTTGGCCTGCAGCCCGAGGATGTGGCGTCGCCGCGCGGGGTCGAGCACTTCCGGCACCGGCTCGAAGTCGTAGACGTCGCGCAACGTCACCTGGCTGGGCCGGCCCGGCGGCTCGTTGGCCGAACCGGTCTGCAGGTAGTCCAGGTACAGCCTGTCGACCGGCGCCATCACCACGTCGTGCCCCGCGCGCGCGGCGGCGATGCCGCCCTCGATGCCGCGCCATGACATCACCGTGGCCTGCGGCGCGAGCCCGCCGTCGAGGATCTCGTCCCAGCCGAGCAGGCGCCGGCCCTTGCCCTCGAGGTAGCGCGCGACGCGCTTGATGAACCAGCTCTGCAGCGCGGTCTCGTCGGCGATGCCGAGTTCGCGCATGCGCGCCTGGACGCGTGGCGACGCCTCCCACTGGTCCTTGACCGCCTCGTCGCCGCCGACGTGGATGTACGTCGAAGGGAACAGCGCCATGATCTCGTCCAGCACGTCCTCGATGAACGCGAACGTGTCCTCGTCGACGTTGAACAGGTACTGGTGCACGCCCCATTCGTTCGACACCGGCGGCGTATCGCCCAGCGAGCCATACTGCGGATACGCCGCCACCACCGCCTGCACGTGGCCGGGCATGTCGAACTCGGGCACCACGGTGATGTGGCGCTGCGCGGCGTAGGCGACGATCTCGCGGATCTGCGCCCGGGTGTAGTAGCCGCAGTAGGGGCGCGGTTCGCCGGTGGCCGGATCGCGGCCCGCGTCGCCGGCCGGAATGCGGCAGGCGGCGACTTCCATGAGCCGCGGATACTTCGGGATCTCGATGCGCCAGCCCTGGTCGTCGGTCAGGTGCCAGTGGAAGACGTTGAGCTTGTGCCGCGCCATCGCGTCGAGCAGTTGCTTGATCTCGTCGACCGACTGGAAGTGGCGCGCCGAGTCCAGCATCAGGCCGCGCCAGGCGAAGCGCGGCGCGTCTTCGATGCGCAGCGCGGGAATGCGGGCATGGCCGGCGGCGGGCGACAGCAGCTGCCACAGCGTGACCGCGCCATAGAACAGGCCGCGTTCGTCGCTGGCGGCCACGCGCACGCCCCCGGCGGCCACCTCCAGCAGGTAGCCTTCCGGCGCGTTCGGCGATACGGCCGGGTCGATCTCGAAACGGACGCCACCCTCGCCGCCGTCAGCCAGCGCCGGCGCGATGCCGGTGCTCGCCTGCACCATCCGCGCGAACGAAGCGGCCACGCGGCGCGCGGCCGCGTCGCCCGCGTGCAGCCGCGTATCGCCGTCGAAGCGGAAGCTCCCTTCCGCCGGCTGCAGCGATGCCGGCGCCGGAATCAGCGCAGGTCGCGCCACGACCTCGGCCGTGGTCTCGCCCGCGGACCCGGCGTGGCCGCTGCAGGCGGCAAGCAGCAGGCAGCACAGGGCGGTGAACAGCGGGCGCGGGGTGGCGATCGTTCGCATCGGGGTTCCTCGTCGAAAGAATCCTGCTCGCGGCACAGGCCGGGATGCCGGCCTTCGCAGGCGTTCCAGGGTTCCGGGAAAAAATGGGCCCGGACACATCCGGGCCCACCGGGAGGACGGCGTCGTGCGGGAGGGCCGTCAGAACTGGACGCGCAGGGTGGTCAGGAAGCGGCGGCCCGAGCGGTACACGCCGCGGGTCAGGCGCTCGGTATCGGCATAGCTGTGGTAGGCCTCGTCGAGCAGGTTCATCGCGTCGAAGTTGAGGCTGACGCTGTCGTTGAAGCGGTAGCCCAGCGACAGGTCCATCGAGGTGTAGGGGCGCACCCACAGGTTGTCGCCGCGATCGACGTTGGTGAAGTACTCCGAGCGCCAGGAGGTGCTGAGGCGCGCGCTGAAGCGCTCGTTCTCGAAGTACGGGCTGATGTTGATCTGGTTCTCGGAGTTGTACGGCATCGGGTCGCCGGAGCTGGATTCGGCGTCGGCGTAGGTGTAGTTGGCGATGATGCCGAAGCCGGCGGCGATCTGCTGCTGCCAGGCCACGCTGAAGCCCTGGATCTTGGCCGTGCCGGCGTTGTCCGGCCGCGCCACTTCGTAGCTCGTGACCTCGTTGCGCGACTGGTTGAAGTGCTGCTCGGGGCGGGTGGTGGTGAGGATGTAGTTGTCGACGTCCTTGTAGAACACCGTGCCGGCCAGGATCGCGTCCTCGCTGAAGTACCACTCCGCGGAGAGGTCGAGGTTGGTCGACTCGTAGGGATCGAGTTCGGGGTTGCCGCCGCCGCCAGTCAGGGTCTGGTCGCCCAGCCACAGGTAGCTCGACATGTCGCTGTAGTTGGGCCGTGCGATCACCTTGGCTGCCGAGAAGCGCAGCACCGCGTCGCTACCCAGGTCGTAGACCACATTGAGGTTGGGCAGGGTGTTGTTGTACTTCTTCGACACCACCGCCGGCGCGTAGCCATCTGCCGGGCAGGGCGGCGGCGCGTCGGTGCGCACGCACTGCCAGCTGTGGCTCTCGGTCTCGGTCTGCACGTGGCGCAGGCCGATGTTGCCGCGCAGGCCGTTCCAGCTGAAGTCGGCTTGCACGTAGGCGGCATTGATGTCCTCGACAATGCGCCAGGTGTTGGCCGCGAACGAGGGGTCGTTGAAAGTGCTGGGTTCGGGCATGGTCTGCCACGGCGCCAGCCAGTCGCCGCTGAGGATGTAGTCGGCCAGCGCCCAGCCGTCGATGGTGAAGCGGTTGGACAGGTCGCCGTAGCCGGAGAAACCGCTCAGGTAGTTCCCCGGCACGCGCTGCGGGTTGAACATGTCGGCGGTGGCGTCGCCGTAGCCGGCGACCGAGGCCAGCGAGACGCCGCCCATCTTCTGCTCGGTCTCGTGCTCGCGGCGCTTGGCGCCGAAGCGCAGCAGGTACACCGGCGAGTCGAGTTCGATGCCGAAGTCGAGTTGGCCGTAGGTCTCCTCGTCCCAGGTCGGCTTGAACACGATGTTGCCGCCCCAGCCGGGGTTCCACGACGGCGGCGGCTGGGTGGGATCGGCGCCCCAGCCTCCGTCCATGCGGAACGCGGACGGATCGGTGAAGGGATTGGCCCCGTGGTAGGTCAGGCGGCCCGGCTGGGAGGGCGCGGCGCTGATGTCGTAGCTGTAGTCGGCCCAGTTGAGGAACTCGCCGAACACCTGCTGGTCGGTGCCGCCGGTGGCTTCGGTGGTGCCGACGTGGGCCGAGGCGAACCAGCGCTCGCCGCTCCACCTGGCCTTCAGGTCGTAGGATTCGGTCTCCACCGTCGACTTGCGGTTCTGCAGGTCGAACACCGACAGCGCGTTGCGGAAGGTGCCGCGGGTGATCACGCCATCCTCGATGGTCACGTCGGTCAGCCGCATCAGGCTGTTCCACGCGTTGCCCATGAAAGCGAACATCGACTGGTTGATGTTGTCGTAGCTGGCGTCGATCTTGAGCGCGTTGAACTCCAGGTCGAGCTGTTCGACCGGCTGGAACTGAAGCGCCAGCGAGTAGCTGTTGCGCTCGCGCTGCTGCTCGAAGAACGAGGCGCTGAGCGAGTTCGGTCCGCGCGCGTCGAGGTTGGCCTCGAGGGTGGCGGCGCAGGCGCCCACGCAGGATGGCGGCAGGGTGGGCTGCGAGCCGTCCGGGTTGGGTGGCTGCGACCAGTCCGCCGGCGGATTGTTGACCGAGCCGCCGCCGCCCTGGCCATCGCGGTAGTCGCGTGCGGAGACGCTGCCGTAGGCCTCGATGCCGTCGCGGCGGATGGTTTCGTCCAGGCGCTGCGCCGAGGCGATGACGCCGAAGGTGCCGCCGGCGTTCTTCCAGCCCAGCATCAGCGAGCCCTGCGGCTTGCCGTCCTCGTCGCGGTCGTTGTACAGGTAGCCGAGCTGGCCGCCCACCACCAGGCCGTCCTCCAGGTCGAGCGGGCGGCGCGTTTCCACGATCACGGTGCCGCCGATCGAGCCTTCGTCGATGTGCGCCTCGGGCGACTTGTACACCGTCACCTTGCCGACGATCTGCGGCGCGAGCAGCGAATAGTTGAAGGTGCGGCTGGGGTGGTCGAGGATGAACCAGTCGGCCGATGCCACCGACTGGCCGTTGAGCAGGGTGCGGTTGAGCGCCGGGTCGGTGCCGAGGATGCTCACGCGCTCGCCCTGGCCGAACAAACGGTCGATGGTGACGCCCGGGATCATGGTGATCGCCTCGGCCACGTTGGTCGAGGGGAACTTGCCCACGTCCTCGGCGGTGACCACGTCGACGATCGCGTCCGCGTTGCGCTTGGTGTCCAGCGCCTGCTGCAGGCTGGCGCGGATGCCGGTGACGACGATGCGGCCGAGGTCGGTCGCCTCGTCGGAACTGGAGCCGGTGTCCTGCGCGCTGGCCTGCGCGGTGACCCCGAGGCACACGGCGATGGCGGCCGACAGCATGGAAGTGCGGTACTTCATGGCGATCTCTCCCTTCGAAGATGGCTGAGGCTGTGGCCGGCGGGGGTCTCCGGCGGCCCGTGGCGGTGGACTGCGTCCGCGCAGGACGCATGGCGGGTCAGGTCGGGGGGGCGTCCATGCGGTGTGTCGGGTCGCGATGCCGGCCGAGGTACCAGCTGGCGGCGCCGACGACGCCGAGCTGGCCGTGTTCGACCAGGGTCACGGGCACGTGCAGCAGCGATTCGCGCATCGGTCCCTTGTCCAGGAACCGCGGCACGAAGCTGCTGCGCGCGAGGAAGTCGCGGATCTGGGGCAGGATTCCGCCGGCCAGCTGCACGCCGCCGTGCGCGCCGTAGAGCAGGACCATGTCGCCGACGGCACTGCCGAGCAGTCCGCAGAACAGGTCCAGGGTGTCGTGCGCCAGCGCATCTTCCGCGGCCGCGCCGCTGATCGCGTCGGGCGAGGCCTGCGTGGGGGCCACTCCGCGCGTCCGGGCGAGGGCGTGGTGCAGGCGCAGCAGCCCCGGCCCCGACAGCGCGTGCTCGTTGGGGACGTGGCGCTGCTCGCGCATGAATTCGCGCAGCACCGCCATCTCCAGGTCGGTCGAGGCGGTCAGTGCCGCCTGTCCGGCCTCGGTCGCCAGCACGTGCACCTGGCCGTCGCGGCCGGGAATGCGGACCGCGGCGCCGAGGCCGGTGCCGGGGCCGACCACCAGTACCGGACCGGGCATCGCCACCTCCGGTCCCGAGAGCCGCAGCAGCGCGTGCCGGTCGGTGGCCGCACCTGCGTGGGCGAGCGCTTCGAAATCGTTGACCACCAGCAATTCGTCCAGGCCCAGCGCGTCGCGGATCCGCGACGGCACCACCGGCCACGGCAGGTTGACCGACAGCAGCGAGCCGTCGCCGCGCAGGTGGCCGGCGCTGGCGACCACGACGCGCCGGATCCCCACGGCCTCCTCCACGTCATGGAAATAGGCCTCAAGCACCTCGCGCAGTCCGGCGTGGTCGGCGCAGGCGTACTTGCGGTAATGCCGCACCGTATCCGGCGCGTGCAGGTCCACCAGCCCCAGGCGGACATGGGTTCCGCCCACGTCTGCGGCGAGCAGCAGTCCGGCCCCAACTGGTGCGGCGGGACTGGTAGGCAGGGGACGGCTGCGGGCTCCCACGAACACTCCTGGCGACGACTGCGTGCGGAGCCAGTGTGCGATTGGTGACAACGATGTCAAGCCTCGTTCGGGAAGCGCGCCGAAGCTGGGCTGGCTGGACGCCATGGGTGGAACGACCGCCGTCCAAAGTGCTGGAAACGCGCTACAGGTGACGATAATTCGAGGTGGATGTCCCGCGGTGCCCTGTCCTTGTCGCAATGTCCCATGCTGCAGGACAGCACCGACATGCGCGCGCTGCGCAACGGGGCGGGCGGGCGCGCGCTGGCATCTGGACGCAAACTATGACAACGTTAGTCACCGAGATCGGGAGCAGGACACGGGAATCGCACGATGGCTGTGAACGACGAGCAGGGCGCTCCGCGCAAGCCGACGATCCGCACGGTGGCCGAGCGCGCCGGGGTATCGCTCAAGACCGTCTCGCGGGTCATCAACAACGAGCCGGCGGTACTGCCGGCGACCCGGGCGCGCGTGCTGCAGGCGATCGCCGAGCTGGACTACGAGCCCGACCCGTCGGCACGCAACCTGCGCAGCGCCAGCGCCTACGTGATCGGCCTGGTCTACGACAACCCCAATCCGTACCACATCATCGGCCTGCAGAACGGCGTGCTCTCGGCCTGCCGCGAGACCGGGTTCGGCCTGCAGATCCATCCCTGCGACGCGAGCTCGCCGCTCCTCGCCGACGAACTGGTCGAACTGGTGCAGCGCTCGCGCCTGGCGGGACTGGTGCTGACCGCGCCGATCTCCGAGCGCAGCGAGCTGATCGCGGCGCTGGAGCAGGCCGGCGTGCGCGCCACGCGCATCATCGCGGCCGCGAAGGATCCGCAGGACGGCCATCCCTGCGTCTACGTCGACGACCGCGACGCGGCCTACGAGATCACCGAACACCTGATCCAGCTCGGCCACCAGCGCATCGGCTTCCTGTGGGGCGGCCAGGAGCATCGCTCGAGTTCCGAGCGCTACCTGGGCTATGAGCAGGCGCTGAAGGATTACGGCATCGCCCTGGACAAGCACCTGGTGATCCCGGGCGACTACACCTTCGACGACGGCTTCCGCGGCGCGCGCCGGCTGCTGGCGCTGCGCGAACCGCCAACCGCGATCTTCGGATCCAACGACGAGATCGCCGCTGGCGTGCTCGCCGCGGCCAAGTCGGCGGGCATGAACGTGCCCTACGACCTGTCGATCGCAGGCTTCGAGGACAGCCCGTTCTCGCGCCAGTCCTGGCCGGCGCTGACCACGGCCAAGCAGGCCACCGAAGAGATCGCGCGCCATGCCGCGCGCATGCTCATCGCCGGCCTGCGCCAGGATGCGGCGGTGCCGTCCAACCAGGCGTTCGTA
>JAEXTE010000470.1 GCA_023453655.1 Pseudomonadota bacterium | reverse complement strand
TCCCTCCCCCGCAAGCGGGGGAGGGAGCAGAGCGCAGCGCGCATGGAATCCCGCGGCACACGAGCACCCCATTGCAGCTGGGTGCCCGCACCTGCGTGGTCTGATGCTCGGCAGGTAGGCGCCCCGGCGCAGGCCGCTTTCACGCAAACTTTTGTGCACGGACAGACTCGGTCAAACCGGGGACGGTTTGCCGGACCCGAGGCCAGGGGCCGAGGCCTGTAGTGTGCACGCGACGCCCATTCGAAATCGATCCGGGCGATGCGGTCGATGCGGGCAATGCGGGCAATGCGGGCATTGGAACAGGCTTGGCAGGCCGGCGCGCAGGGCGCCTCGTTGGCGCATGACCCCGCGCAGCTCCGAGCCCTCCCCCGCCTGCGGGGGAGGGGTGGGTGGGGGCCCGCCGGAGCCTCGCACGCGATGCGGCAGCGTTCCAGCCCGGATCCGTTAAACGTCTTTCAACGCCCCTTCGGTATCCTTCGCCGATGCGACTCCCCCGCCGCGTTGCCGCCCTCGCCGCCGTCCTGTTCCTGTCCTCCGCCACCGCGCATGCGGTGACCGTGGGCGAGGTACGCATCCTCGGCCTGGACGAGGAGATGGAGGCCAACGTGCGCGTGTCGCTGTCGCTGGTGGATGCCGCCGGCCAGGACGTGAGCGGCCGGCGCATGGGTTACCTGGTGCGGGCGGCCGAGGACGAGACCCGCGAGGCGCTGGAACCGTTCGGCTTCTACTCCCCGCAGATCGAGGTCGAGCGGACCCGCGACAACGGCAGCGTCTCGGTGACCATTCGCGTCGAGCCCGGCGAGCCGGTGCGCGTGCGCAACTCCGACATCGCGATCATCGGCGAAGGCTCGCAGGACCGCTACCTGCAGGCGGACCTGGACGACTTCATTCCCTCGCCCGGCGCCACCTTCAACCACGCCGACTACGAGGCCAGCAAGATCCGCATCAGCCGCCGCCTCACCGAACGCGGCTACTTCGACGCGGATTTCTCCTCGCGCCGGGTCGAGGTCACGCGCGCGGAGAACGCCGCCGACATCGAACTGGTCTGGACCAGCGGCATCCGCTACGACATGGGCCCGACGATCTTCGAGCAGACCCGCCCGGTCATCCGCGACGAGCTGCTCGAGAACCTCGTGTACTGGAAGGAAGGCGACTACTACCACCAGGGCCGCATCGACCGGCTGCGCACCTCGCTGGCGCGGCTGGACTACTTCGGCGACATCGAGATCACGCCCGATCCGGCGCAGGCCGTCGATGGCCGCGTGCCGGTGACGGTGAAGCTCACCCCGGCCAAGCGCAACATCTACACCGCCGGCCTGAGCTACGGCACCGACAGCGGTCCCGGCGTGCGACTGGGACTGGAGCGGCGCTACGTCAACACGCGCGGACACAAGGCGCTGTCGCAGCTGGACTACGCGCAGAAGCGCAAGACGCTGACCCTGCAGTACCGTATTCCCGCCTTCGCCTGGCGCGACGGCTGGTACACGATCAGCGCGCAGGGCTACGACGAACAGACCGACTACATCGACACGCGCCGGATCGAGCTGGTCGGCAGCCGCAGCGGCCAGTACAGCCGCCAGGTGGACCTGACCGCTTCGCTGCACGTGCTGCGCGAACGCTGGGCGTACTCCACCGAGGACGACGAGGACCCGACGACGCCGCTGGCCTACCGCTATGCGACCTTTACCTATCCGTCGGTGCGCGCGGACTACGTCAACGTCGACGACCGCATTTTCCCGACCAGTGGCGCCGGCGGTTCGCTGGTGCTGCGCAGCGGCGTCGAAGGCGTCGGCTCGGACGCGAGCTTCGCCCAGATCCACGCGCGCGCCAGCACGTTCAAGGGACTCGGCGACAACGCGCGCCTGATCCTGCGCGCCGAGGCCGGCTACACCACCACCAGCGCGCTGGTGGACATGCCGCCGAGCCTTCGCTTCTACGCCGGCGGCGACCGCAGCATCCGCGGCTACGAATGGCGCGAGGTCGGCCCGCGCATCACCCGCTACGAGGAAGACGGGGACGGCAACCTGCGCGAGACCGGCTACCTCGCCACCGGCGCGCGCAACGTGCTGACCGCCAGCGTGGAGTACGAGCGCTATTTCTACGGCAACTGGGGCGCGGCGGTATTCGTCGACAGCGGCAGCGCCTTCGACGGCAGCTCGCCGGACTGGCATACCGGCGTCGGCATCGGCGCGCGTTTCCGTTCGCCGGTGGGCCCGGTCAAGGTGGACCTGGCACGCGGGCTGGACGACCCCGACTCGCCGTTCACGGTGGGCCTGAGCATCGGCGCGGAGTTCTGAGATGGCCTTTCCCCGCCGGTCGCGACTGCCCGACGACATCAGCCCCGAGGAGCGCGAACGGCGCATCGCCGAACTGCGCGAGCGCAGGCGCCGCCGCCTGCGCGTGCTCGCCATCCGCAGCGCGCTGGCCACCGGCGCGCTGGCGGTGCTGGGCGCGGTGTTGCTGTACTGGCTGCTGACCACGTTCGGTGGCCGCGACTTCCTGCTCGCGCGCATCGTGGCGGCGCTGCCCGCCGGCACCGAACTCACCTGGGCGCGCGCCGAGGGCCCGGCTTCCGGCCCGCTGGTCCTGCACGACGTGCGCTACGTGCAGCGCGGCTGCCCCGACGTGGACGGCGAGCCCGTGCCCTACGGCCAGTGCGAACACCCGACCGTGCTCACCTTCGGCGCGCACCGCGTGGTGCTCGACCCCGCGATCACCCCGCTGATCGGCCGGCGCCTGCGCCTGGACGCGCTGGACGTGGAGGGGGCCGCGCTGGACCTGCCCGAGCCAGCGGACACACCGTTCGAACTCCCGACCTGGCCGGACGTGCTGCCGCGCATCGACCTGCCGCTGTCGCTGCAGGCCGACACCATCCGCGTCGACGGCCTGCGCGTGACCCGCACGGGCCAGCCGCTGATCGACATCGCCAGCATCCGCGGCGGCCTCGACGCGCGCCAGGGCGAGCTGCGCATCGCCAGCCTGGTGATCGACAGCGACCGTGGCCGCTTCGCCGCCGACGGCGTGTACGCCCCGGACGACAACTACCGCACCGACCTCACCGCCAGCGCGCTGCTGCCGGCCTCGTTCCCGCGGCCGCGGCCGCGCATCGGCCTGGTGGCGCGCGGCGACCTCGACCTGATGGACGTGGCCGTCGTCGGCCATGCGCCCGACCCGCTGCGACTGGCGCTGGCGCTGCGC
>JAEXTE010000468.1 GCA_023453655.1 Pseudomonadota bacterium | reverse complement strand
ACCGCATCGGCGACGAGCTCAGGGGCCGGTCGATCGCGCTGGTGTTCTTCAATCCCTCCATGCGCACCCGCACCAGCTTCGAGCTGGGCGCCTTCCAGCTCGGCGGCCACGCCATCGTGCTGCAGCCGGGCAAGGACGCGTGGCCGATCGAGTTCGACCTGGGCACGGTGATGGACGGCGACACCGAAGAGCACATCGCGGAGGTCGCGCGGGTGCTGGCCCGCTACGTCGACCTGATCGGCGTGCGCGCCTTCCCGAAGTTCAAGGACTGGAGCTACGACCGCGAGGACCACGTGCTGAAGGCCTTCGCGAAGTACTCGACGGTGCCGGTGATCAACATGGAGACGATCACCCATCCCTGCCAGGAGCTGGCCCACGCCCTGGCCCTGCAGGAGCACTTCGGCACGCCCGACCTGCGCGGGAAGAAGTACGTGCTGACCTGGACCTACCACCCCAAGCCGCTCAACACCGCCGTGGCCAATTCGGCCCTGACCATCGCCACCCGCCTGGGCATGGACGTGACCCTGCTGTGCCCGACCCCCGAGTACGTGCTCGACGATCGCTACATGGGCTGGGCGCGGCAGAACGTCGCCGAGAGCGGCGGCTCGTTCCAGGTCAGCCACGACATCGACAGCGCCTACGCCGGCGCCGACGTGGTCTACGCCAAGAGCTGGGGCGCGCTGCCGTACTTCGGCAACTGGGAGCCGGAGAAGCCGATCCGCGACCGGTTCAAGCACTTCATGGTCGACGAGGCCAAGATGGCGCTGACCAACAACGGCGTGTTCAGCCACTGCCTGCCGCTGCGCCGCAACGTCAAGGCCAGCGACGCGGTGATGGATTCGCCCAACTGCATCGCCATCGAGGAGGCGGAGAACCGCCTGCACGTGCAGAAGGCGGTGATGGCCGCGCTGGCGCGGCAGTAGGCGCCGCCGATCCATTGGCGGCACGCGCCAGGCAACGCCGTTGCCCGGGCCGACCGCCCCGGACCCGGCCAGGGAAGGCAGGAAAAACCAGAACATGGGCACCCGGCCGGTCTCCGGCAGGTCCGCCCGCCGACCACCCCCACACCGACCCTCCTCCGCAAGCGGGGAGGGGATCACTACCGAGAACACGACCATGAGCGCCACCGAATCCAGAGACATCGTCCTCGCCTTTTCCGGCGGGCTCGACACCAGCTTCTGCGTGCCTTACCTGCAGGAGCGCGGCTGGAGCGTGCACACGGTGTTCGCCGACACCGGCGGCGTGGACGCCGACGAGCGCGCCTTCATCGAGAAGCGCGCCGCCGAGCTGGGCGTGTCCAGCCACGTCACCGTGGACGGCGGCCCGGCGATCTGGGACGGTTTCGTCAAGCCGTTCGTGTGGGCGGGCGAGGGCTACCAGGGCCAGTACCCGCTGCTGGTCTCGGACCGCTACCTGATCGTCGACGCGGCGCTTAAGCGCGCAGCCGAACTCGGCACCAACGCCATCGCCCACGGCTGCACCGGCATGGGCAACGACCAGGTGCGCTTCGACCTGGCGATCAAGGCCCAGGGCAGCTACCGCATCGTGGCGCCGATCCGCGAGATCCAAAAGGAGCACACCCAGACCCGCGCCTACGAACAGGCCTACCTCGAGGAGCGCGGCTTCGGCGTGCGCGCCAAGCAGAAGGCCTACACGATCAACGAGAACCTGCTGGGCGTGACCATGTCCGGTGGCGAGATCGACCAGTGGGAGGCCCCTGGCGAAGGCGCGCGCGGCTGGTGCGCCCCGCGCAGCGCCTGGCCGGCCGAGCCGCTCATCGTCAGCCTGAAGTTCGAGCGCGGCGAGGCGGTCGAGCTCGACGGCAAGGCGCTGCCGGGCGAGCAGATCCTGGCCAAGCTCAACAGGCTGTTCGCGCCCTACGGCGTGGGGCGCGGCATGTACACCGGCGACACGGTGATCGGCCTCAAGGGCCGCATCGTGTACGAGGCGCCCGGCCTCGTGGCGCTGCTGGCCGCCCACCGTGCGCTGGAGGAGGCGGTGCTGTCCAAGCAGCAGAACCGATTCAAGCCCGAGGTGGCGCGCAAGTGGGTGGAGCTGGTGTACGAGGGCTTTTTCCACGACCCGCTCAAGACCGACCTGGAGGCGTTCCTGGCCTCGTCGCAGGCGATGGTCGACGGCGAAGTGGTGCTCGAGACCCGCGGCGGCCGCGTCGACGCGGTGGCGGTGAAGTCGCCGCACCTGCTGCATTCCAAGGGCGCCACCTACGCGCAGTCCGCCGACTGGGGCGTCGAGGAGGCCGAGGGCTTCATCAAGCTGTTCGGCATGAGCAGCACGCTGTGGGCCGAGGTCAACCGCTGAGCATGGACACCCGGGCCGGCAACGCGGGCGAGCGCCTGCGCATCAGCAGCCGCCGCGAGGAACTGGACGTGGAGATGATCCATCGCCATCTCTCGCAGGAGGCGTACTGGTGCCGGGGCATCCCGCGCGCCACGGTCGAACGTGCGATCGCCGGTTCGCTGTGCTTCGGCGGGTACCTCGAAGGCGCCGGACAGGTGGCCTTCGCGCGCGCCGTGACCGATGGCGCGACGTTCGCCTACCTGGCCGACGTGTTCGTGCTGCCGGACCATCGCGGGCACGGATTTTCCAGACAACTGATGGACGCGGCGATGGCCCATCCGCAACTGCAGGGCCTGCGGCGCATCATGCTGGCGACCAGCGACGCCCATGGCCTGTATGCGAAGTACGGCTTCGCCGCGCCAGCGCAGCCGCAGACGTTGATGGAAATCCTGCAACCCGACATCTACCAGGTTGCTGCGGCGGCCCACTGACACGATCCGATGACCGACCTGCTTTCCTCCATCCTCGCGCACCTCGAAAAGCTGGTGTCTTTCGACACCCGCAATCCGCCGCGCGAGATCACCACCGGCGGCATCTTCGACTACGTGCGCGGGCAGCTGCCCGGCTTCCGCGTCGAAGTGGTCGACCACGGCGCCGGCGCGGTGTCGCTGCTGGCCGTGCGCGGCACGCCGACGCGCCTGTTCAACGTCCACCTGGACACGGTGCCCTCGTCGCCGCACTGGAGCGCCGATCCGCACGTGCTGCGCGTCGCCGACGGGCGCGCGACCGGCCTGGGCGCCTGCGACATCAAGGGTGCGGCCGCGGGCCTGATCGCCGCGGCCCAGGTCACGCAGGGCGATGCCGCGTTCCTGTTCACCAGCGACGAGGAGGCCAACGACGCGCGCTGCATCGCCGCCTTCCTCGACCGCGACCACGGCTTCGGCCAGGTGGTGGTGGCCGAGCCGACCGGCTGCGAGGCCGTCCTGGCCCACCGCGGCATCAGCGCGGTGCGCATGGCCTTCCGCGGCCGTGCCGGCCACGCATCGGGCGCCGGTGCGCTGGAGGCCAGCGCGGTGCACCACGCGGTGCGCTGGAGCAGCCGGGCGCTGGATTTCGTCGGCCTGGAATCGCATCGCCGATTCGGCGGACTCACCGGCCTGCGCTTCAACATCGGCCGGGTCGAAGGCGGGATCAAGGCCAACGTGATCGCGCCCGCCGCCGAGGTGCGCTTCGGTTTCCGGCCGCTGCCCTCGCACGACATCGACCAGCTGCATGCGGCCTTCCGCGGCTTCGCCGCGCCCGAGGGCCTGGACTCCTACGAGGAGACGTTCCGCGGCCCGTCGCTGCCCGCCGGCGACGTCGCCAGCGCCGAGGAGCGGCGCCTGGCCGCGCGCGACCTGGCAGACGAACTCGGCCTGCCGGTCGGCAACGCGGTGGACTTCTGGACCGAGGCCTCCCTGTTCTCGGCCGCCGGCATGACCGCACTGGTGTTCGGCCCCGGCGACATCGCCCAGGCCCACACCGCCGACGAGTGGGTCTCGCTCGACCAACTGCAACGCTACGGCGGCATCGTCCGCGACATACTCGACCAATGAACATCGAAGCCAACCGGCAGACCCGGCAGACCATCGTGCGCCTGCTTTCCAGCATGGCCAGCGCGAAGGAGATCAGCCAGTACCTCAAGCGCTTCTCGCAGATCGACGCCAAGCGCTTCGCGGTGGTGAAGGTGGGCGGCGCGGTGCTGCGCGACGACCTCGAGGCGCTGACCTCGTCGCTGGCCTTCCTGCAGGAAGTCGGCCTGACCCCGATCGTGCTGCACGGCGCCGGCCCGCAGCTCGACGCCGAGCTCGCGGCGGCGGGCATCGGGAAGCGGACGGTCAACGGCCTGCGCGTGACCTCGCCCGAAGCGTTGGCGATCGTGCGCCGCGTGTTCCAGGTCTCCAACCTGGCCCTGGTCGAGGCGCTGCAGCGCAGCGGCGTGCGCGCCACCTCGATCACCGGCGGCGTGTTCGAGGCCGACTACCTCGACCGCGAGACCTATGGCCTGGTCGGGGAGGTGAAGCGGGTCAACCTCGCCCCGATCGAGGCCAGCCTGCAGGCGACCTCGATCCCGGTGATCGCCAGCCTGGGCGAGACCCCCGGGGGCCAGATCCTCAACATCAACGCCGACTTCGCCGCCAACGAGCTGGTGCGCGAGCTGCAGCCCTACAAGATCATTTTCCTGACCGGCACCGGCGGCCTGCTCGATGCCGAGGGCAAGGTGATCGACTCGATCAACCTCACCAGCGAGTACGAGCACCTGATGCAGCAGCCGTGGATCAATGGCGGCATGAAGGTGAAGATCGAGCAGATCAAGGACCTGCTCGACCACCTGCCGCTGGAGTCCTCGGTCTCGATCACCCGCCCGGCCGACCTGGCCAAGGAGCTGTTCACCCACAAGGGTTCCGGCACCCTGGTGCGCCGCGGCGAGAAGGTGGTGCGCGGGACGCGCTGGGAGGATTTCGACCTGGCGCGCCTGCGCGGGCTGATCGAATCCAGCTTCGGCAGGACCCTGGTGCCGGATTACTTCGAGCGCACGCCGCTGCTGCGCGCCTACGTCAGCGAGAACTACCGCGCGGCGGTGATCCTGGTGGACGGCGACGGAATGGTCTACCTCGACAAGTTCGCCGTGCTCGACGACGCCCAGGGCGAGGGCCTCGGCCGCGCGGTCTGGAACGTGATGCGCGAGGAGACGCCGCAGCTGTTCTGGCGTTCGCGCCACAACAACCAGGTCAACATCTTCTACTACGCCGAGTCCGACGGCTGCCTCAAGCAGGAGAAGTGGAAGGTGTTCTGGTATGGCCTGGACGGCTTCTCCGAGATCGAGCGTTGCGTGGCGCACTGCGCGACGCGGCCGCCGACGCTGGAGGGCTGAGATGGACGCGCACGCCACGACTTCGCCCTGGTCCACGGTCCCGCGGCTGGCCGGCCGCCACGCCGTGCTCGAGCCGCTGGCGCGCGAGCATGTGGACGGCCTGCGCGTGGCGGTGGAGGGCAGCGGGCTGGACCGCCTGTGGTACACCAGCGTGCCGGCGCCGAACGACGTGTCGGGCTACGTGGACGCCGCGCTCCAGGCGCAGGCCGAGGGCAGGGTGCTGCCATTCGTGGTCCGTGACGCCGCAGGCACGGTGGTGGGAAGCACCCGTTTCTACGGCCTGGATCCCGAGGTGCCGAGGCTCCTCATCGGCTACACCTGGTACGCGCCGCGGGTCCAGCGCAGCGGTGCGAACACCGAGTGCAAGCTGATGCTGCTGCGCCACGCCTTCGAAGCGATGGGCTGCGCCTGCGTCGGTTTCGAGACCTCGTGGTTCAACCACGCCTCGCGCGCTGCCATCGCCCGGCTCGGCGCGAAGCAGGACGGCGTGCTGCGCAGCCACAAGCGACACGCCGACGGCACCCTGCGCGACACGGTCGCGTTCTCCATCCTCGACAGCGAATGGCCAGTGGTGCGCAACCACCTCCAGGCCAGACTGGACGCCCACGCATGAGCAACAAGACGTACTCCATCGGCATCGTCGGCGCGCGCGGTCACACCGGCGCCGAACTGATCCGCCTGGTCGCCGGTCATCCGGACCTGGAGCTGGCCTTCGTTTCCTCGCGCGAACTGGCCGGCCAGCGCGTGGCCGACCATGGCGACGCCTACCGGGGCGAACTGCGCTTCGAGAGCCTGGACCCGGCGGCGGTCGCGGCCAAGGGCGCCGACGTGGTGGTGATGGCGCTGCCCAACGGCAAGTGCGCGCCCTTCGTCGAGGCGATCGATGCGTCCGCGCCCCGGACCCTGGTGGTGGACCTGTCGGCCGACTACCGCTTCGACCCGGCCTGGTACTACGGACTGCCGGAGATGACCCGCGACAACTACCAGGGCCAGAAGCGCATCAGCAACCCCGGCTGCTACGCCACCGCGATGCAGCTGGCGATCTGGCCGATGCTGGAATACCTCGCCGGTCCCCCGCAGTGTTTCGGCGTGTCCGGCTATTCCGGCGCAGGCACCACGCCCTCGGACAAGAACAACGTCGAGCTGCTGCGCGACAACCTGATGCCCTATGCGCTGGTCGACCACATGCACGAGCGCGAGGTGTCCGCGCACCTGGGCGTGCCGGTGGAATTCATGCCGCACGTGGCGCCGCATTTCCGTGGCATCACCATGACCGTGAACCTGTGGCTGCGCGAGCCGGTCAAGGCCGACTGGGTGCAGGCGCGCTACGAACAGCGCTACGCCGGCGAGCCGCTGGTGCGGGTGGTCGAGCAGGCGCCCTGGGTCAGCCGCATCGCCGGCCGCCACGGCGTGGACATCGGCGGTTTTACAGTCGCGCCGGGCGGCAAGCGCCTGGTGGTGGTGGCCACCATCGACAACCTGCTCAAGGGCGCGGCCACCCAGGCCATGCAGAACGTCAACATCGCGCTGGGGCTGCCCGAACTGGCCTCGATTCCGGCCTTCAAGGAGAGTGTCCATGGCTGAACTGCTGTGGCAGAAACCCGGCGTCGCGGTGGATGCGCAGATCCAGCGCTTCCTCGCCGGCGACGACGTGATCCTGGACCGCGAGTTCTTCCTGCACGACATCGCCGCCAGCACGGCGCATGCCGAGGGCCTGCAGCGCATCGGCATCCTGTCGGGCGATGAGCTCGAGGGTCTCAAGCGCGAACTGTCGCGCCTCGCCGACGATTTCCGAAGCGGCGCCTTCGTGCTCGACGAGCGCTACGAGGACTGCCATTCGGCGATCGAGGCGCGCCTGACCGAACGCCTGGGCGATGCCGGGCGCAAGATCCACACCGGCCGCAGCCGCAACGACCAGATCCTGGTCGCGACCCGGCTGTGGCTGAAGGAGAAGCTGGCCCGCGTCGCGCAGCTCTCGCGCGAGACCGCGAAGATCGCGCTCGACCGCGCCGCCGCCGAGCGGGACCTGCCGATCCCGGGCTACACCCACATCCAGCGCGCCGTGGTGTCCTCGGCGGGCATGTGGTGGGCCGGCTGGGCCGAGGCCTTCATCGACGATGCCATCCGCGCCGCCGACACGCTGGCGCTGGTGGACTGCAACCCGCTGGGGACCGCCGCCGGCTACGGCGTGAACCTGACGCTGGACCGCGA
>JAEXTE010000465.1 GCA_023453655.1 Pseudomonadota bacterium | reverse complement strand
CCCAGGGCGAATTCGCCGAACTTCAGGGTGAACTCGCCGGTGCCCAGGATCAGGGTGATGCCCGCGACGATCAGGTTCTTCGTGTCGGCGAAGTCGACCCGGTTGTCGACCCAGATCTTCGCGCCGGCAATGGCGATCAGGCCGAAGACCACGATCGACACGCCGCCCATCACCGGCAGCGGGATCGCCTGGATCAGCGCGCCGAACTTGGGCGAGAAGCCCAGCAGGATCGCGATCGCCGCAGCGCACACGAACACCGCGGTGGAGTAGATGCGGGTGGCCGCCATCACGCCGATGTTCTCGGCATAGGTGGTCACCCCGGTGCCGCCGGCGGCGCCGGACACCATCGTGGCCACGCCATCGCCGATGAAGGCGCGGCCCATGTACCGGTCCAGGTTGCGGCCGGTCATCGCCGTGACGGCCTTGATGTGGCCCAGGTTCTCGGCCACCAGGATGATCACCACCGGCACGATCAGCAGCATCGCGCGGCCGTCGAACACCGGCGTGCGCAGCGACGGCAGGCCGAACCAGGGCGCGGCCAGCACCGCGCCCATGTCGATCGGCTTGCCGAGGCCCAGGCCATTGGTCAGCGCGGCATAGACCAGGCTGGCCACGACCAGGCCCACCAGGATCAGCAGTCGCTGCACCATGCCGCGGGTGAACACCGCCACCAGCGCCACGGACAGGAAGGTCACGACCTGCATCCAGGCGTCGAAGTTGTTCGCGGCCATGTTCCTGATGGGAATGGACGCGAGGTTGAGCCCGATCACGGCCACCACCGCGCCGGTCACCACCGGCGGCATCAGTCGCTCGATCCAGCCGGTGCCGGCCAGGTGCACCAGCACACCAACCAGTGTGTAGACCAGCCCGCAGGCGATGATCCCGCCGAGGGCCAGGCCGATGTTGGCGTTGACGCCCTGGCTGGCGACGTAGCCGGTGGCCACGTTGACCACGCCGATGAAGGCGAACGACGAGCCCAGGTAGCTCGGCACCCTGCCGCCGGTGACGAGGAAGAAGATCAGCGTCCCGATACCGCTCATCAGCACCGCCAGGTTGGGGTCGAAGCCCATCAGGATCGGCGCCAGTACGGTCGAGCCGAACATCGCGATCACGTGCTGCACGCCCATCAGCCCGGTCTGGGCCCAGGGCAGCCGCTCGTCCGGGCCCACGACGCCGCCGCCGTCCAGCACCGCCGCCGGCTTTTCCGTCCACGCAAACATGCCCATGCCGCTTTCCTGTCGATTGTCCGGGCGATCTTAGGCGCTGGCCGGACGCGCCCCAAGGCTTGGCAACACAGTGGCGGGAAAGGATGCCGGTCCCGCGCGCAATCCAGGCCGCACGGTCGAGCGTGTCGCCCCGCCTGGGTCGTTCCCTACGGATCCCTGAGCTTGATTGTCACCGTGGTGCGCAGGTGGCCCAGGTCCAGCGTTCCCGCCGGGCTGACGTGGCAGATCTCGGAGCGGTGCGCGAACCACTCGCCATCCGGCCGCTGCCGGCTGTCGAACACCAGGCCCGTGTAGCGCGCCCAGCCGATCAGCACGGCATTGACCACGAGCAGGTCGTCGTAGGCGCCGGTGTATTCGATCTCGGCGTAGCGGCCGGCCGGCAGCATGCCGCTGGTGAATTCGCCGTCCGCCTCCACCGGCTGCGCCAGTGCGACGCCGAACTCCATTTCCAGGTCCGGCATGTCGACCACGTTGTGCTTGAAGAACACCGGACCCGTCGCCGGCAGCCCGTGCTGCGCCAGGTACGCAGACAGCCTGGCGAGGATGCCGGGGATCTCGTCGTCGAACGGCAGCGTGACGCGCTTCCTGAGCGCGACGTAGGGCGTGGCGCTGTGTTCGACGATGCATGGCAGGCTGAGCATGGGCGGTCTCCAGTCCGGTAGGGCGCGCGAGCCGCACCCTCACTGTCCCGACGAATGGACTGGGTGTGGATCGACCGACCATCCGCACATCCCATCGCCGCCCGTCCATGCCGTCGCACCGAGACAGGTTCTGCGTCGTTGCGCCGGCACGGGCCGGGAGCGCCACGATGGCCCCGGTCCCGGGACCCCTGACACCCTTCAGCGCTGCGGCGTTTCGACCAGGCGCGAGGTGTCGTAGCCGAGGGCCCGCGCGCGGGCGACCAGCGCGTCCTGGTCGGCCTTGGGGAAGGCCTTGTCGCGGGTGAGGATCCACAGGTACTTGAGGTCCGGCGAACCGACGATCGCCCAGCGATAGTCCGGGTCGAGGTCGACGATCCAGTAGTCGCCCCAGACGGCCGGCAGGAAGGACAGGAACGCCGGGGCGAATCGCACCTCGAGCTTCGACGTGCTCTCTCCCACCCTGCGCGCGATGGCGCGCGCCTCGATGCGCTCGCCCTTGTCGGTATCGCACTGGTTGACGACATCGATGCGCCCGTCGTCGCGCAGGGTGTAGCGCGCAGTGGTGTTGGCCATGCAGTTGCGCTGGAAGAACAGGGGCAGGTGCGCCTGCTCGTACCAGAGGCCTGCATAGCGTTCCAGGTCGACCGCGGATACCGCCTCGACCTGCTGCGCCTGTGCACGCCCCGCGAGCCCGGACAGTGCGATCGTCGCGACGAGGAGGAAACGGCAGGCACGCATGGGGACATCCAGATTCGGGAAGATGGCGCTGGATCTCACGGCGCGCGTGTCCGCGCAATGAAGGCGGACGAGGCGCCCCGCATCCGGGCTCTGCGACCAGCCGCCGCGTGGCCGTCCGCCAGTTCGTCGGGTCGCCATCTTTTTTCCGGGCGAGCCGCGGCGGAGGGCGCTTGCCGCTTTATGCTCGACGTCCAGACAAAGGGGGCCCGGGAGGCGCGCCTTCATCGCGCGCCCTCCCGTATTCGAAAGCGTTCGCCGGGCATCTGGGCGTGGGGGGGTCCGCGGGCCACCCACGGCGGGGCATCGATGCCGCGTGCTGGCGGGATAGGGAGAGGTGTTCATGCGAATCGTGCTGATCCTGATGCTGGCTTGCGCCGCCTATGGCGCGATCCAGCTGTGGCCGGAGCGGGATGCGCTGGCCGGGGTGGCCACCAGCGCGAACGGTTTCGTGCCGGTCGAGATGCCCGGCGGGATCGCGCCCGGTGCGGTGCTGGTGCTGGCGCCGCGCAACTGCCCGTCGGAGCAGGCACAGCGCACCGAGGCGCTTGCGGGCGAACTGGCCCGGCAGGGAATTCCGGTGGTCAGGGACGACGGGTTCGCGTTCGACGTGGCGGACCCGACGCCCGAGCAGATGGCCGGCATCGATCGCGCCGTCGAGGTGTTCAAGCGCGGTGCGCCGGCGGTGTTCGTCAATGGCATGGCGATGTCCAACCCCACCGCCGCGCAGACCATCGCCGAATACCGGGCGACGATGGGCGTACGATCGCCTGATTGACCCGGTACATATGGGCGGATGCGGCCGGGTCCGATCGATCGGACTGCTTCACCGGAGGTAGTCATGCAGCGCGTCACCGGCATTGGCGGAATCTTCTTCAAGTCGCCCGACCCCAAGGCGCTGAGCGCTTGGTATCGCGACCACCTAGGGCTGGACACGGGCGACTGGGGCGGCGCGATGTTCCAGTGGGGCGGCGACGGCAGCCCGCCCGGGATGACGCTCTGGAGTCCGTTCGCACAGGACACCGGTTACATGGCGCCGGGCACCGCCAGCTTCATGGTCAATTTCCGGGTGGCGGACCTCGATGCGCTGCTGGTCGCGCTGCGCGCCGAAGGCTGCCAGGTGCTCGACCGGACCGAGGCGTCCGAACAGGGCAAGTTCGGCTGGGTGATCGACCCGGATGGCAACAAGGTGGAGCTGTGGGAGCCGCCTTCGGGGCAGTAGCGCGTCGCGCGGCGGCAGCAAGGATGGCAGGCCTGCACATGCGCATGACCGCAACCGGCGCAGGCTCGGCGCACATCCATCCACGGAGTACCCGCCATGGGCACGCCCCAGACACCCGACACCATGCGGAAGTCGCGCCAGGAGAAATCGCCGCCGCCCAAGCGCGAGCAGGCGCATCCGGGAAAGCTGTCCAACCCGAGGGCGGGAGACAAGGCCGAGAAGCGGCAGGGCGGCGCCTGAGGGGGCGTCCGCGACACCTGCACGCGTCCGTCAACTGCCTTAACGCGCAGGCTGGACGGTCACGCGTCGTGAACGGCGGCGTCCCCACACTTCCGCCCGTTCCCACCTGACGGAGTACGCCCATGAAGACTTCCCGCATTCCCCTCGCCATTGCCCTGTCGTCCGCGCTCGCCCTTGCCGTGGGCTGCTCGGCCGACCGTGATACCCAGGCCGCGACCGACGACGCCGACATGACCCCGGCCACCACGCCGGCGGATCCGGCCACCGCGCCGGCCGGTCCGGCCACCGCCGACACCATGACCCCGGCGCCGATGACCGACGCCACCGCCGATGCCGATGCCGGCCTGGGCGACGGCCAGAATTCCGACCAGCCGGTAGACGACACCTGGATCACCACCAAGGTGAAGTCGTCGCTGCTGGCCGACTCGGATGTCTCCGGCCTCGACATCAACGTCGACACGCTCAATGGCGTGGTGACGCTGCGTGGCCAGGTCGAGACCCAGGCGCAGGCGGATGAAGCCACCCGCATCACGCGCGAGATCAAGGGCGTGACCAACGTCGACACCAGCGGCCTGACCGTGGGCGGCGCTACGGAGTAAGCGCAGCCTCCATCGTTGATGCTGCATGGAAAGGCGGGCCTCGGCCCGCCTTTCCTGCGTCTGGTGCCTGCGCAACGATCCGTATCCGCGGGACACCGTCCGGGCACGAAACGGTTCGGCGCGGCAGGGTCACGACAGGGGCTCAAGTCCCCGCCGCAGCCGCCGTTACCGGTCCAAGGCCGTCCCGGTCGGGACGGCTGGCGCGTTGCGGGTCCTGTCCGCATCGTCCGCCGCACGGATGCGTCGCCCGTTCCTGCCGCTCGCGCCCGCGGGCGGTCCATGCATCCGCCAAACCCGACGCCGACTGCCGATGATCGCCACCCTTCTCGTAGGCATGCTCTGCGTGTACCTGCTGAGCTTCACGGTGATGTTCCTGGCCATCAGCCGCCGCCTGGGTGGCGAGAAGATGGGCACCGACGCCTTCGCGATGGGCAACCTGGTCCTGGGCACGGCGTACGTGCTGCAGCTGTTGGAAGGCCCGGCTGGCTGGAGCTGGATGAGCGTGGTCAACCACTCCTTCACCCTGGGCGCGCTGGTGGCCTACAGCGTGGGCGGCGCACGCTTCTTCGGCAGGCGCGCGCCCCTGCTGCCGCTCCTGCTCGCGGTCGGCGTGGGCTA
Source organism: Pseudomonadota bacterium (assembly GCA_023453655.1). Lineage (GTDB taxonomy): Bacteria > Pseudomonadota > Gammaproteobacteria > Xanthomonadales > Xanthomonadaceae > Luteimonas > Luteimonas composti. Next base: position 2,808 of record JAEXTE010000465.1, on the reverse strand, counting down.
TGCGCTCCTGCAGTGCGTGGTGCAATGGGCCTGGGGATCGGTGGCGCGATACGCCCTGCTCTCGGCCGCCTGCGCGCTGTGCTTTGCCGCCATGGTGGCGGCGCTGCTGGTGGGCATGCGGACGTTCGCCCGCGATCTTCGCGGCGAGATGCTGCTGTTCGCCGTCCTGATCGGCGGCATCTGCGTACTGAACCTGATCAAGCTGGCCAAGCTGCTGGCTGGCGGGCTGCCGGCATTGAACATGGACGCCCGGTTCCAGATGGTCTTCTACGTCTACATGTGCTCGCTGGCGACGATCATACCGCCGTCGATCATCTGGCTGGTACTGCGCCGCCTGACCGACACGTTGCGCGGCAATGCGGCACGCGACCCCCTGACCCAGCTGCTCAATCGTCGCGGACTGACCGAGGCGCTCGACGCGCATTTCCGGCGTCCCCACCCCGGCGCGCGGCTGCTGCTGATCGACGTGGACCATTTCAAGCGCATCAACGACCGGCATGGCCACCAGGCCGGCGACGCCGTGCTGTGCGCGGTGGCCGACGTGCTGCGCGGCGCGGTACGCAGGGACGACCTGGTCTGCCGCATGGGCGGAGAGGAGTTCGCGGCGGTCTGCCCCGGGGCGGACGACGCGACCGCATTGCAGGTGGCCGAACGCGTGCGCCAGGCCATCGCGTCCGCGGTCATGTTGCAGGTCCCGGGCGGGGAACCGGTGCGGTGCACGGTCACCGTCGGGGTGTCCGGCAGCTTCGACGACCAGGCGTCGCTGGCGTGCGCGATGCAGGCGGCCGACGCCGCGCTGTACCGCGGCAAGCACGCCGGTCGCAATCGCGTGGAACGGGAAGCCCCGGCCCCGGGGTGCGCGATCGATACTGCGCGCACCTGCGCGCCTGCCCTGCTGGCGGCCGCGGCGCCTCCCTCCTGAGCCGGTCGGGCCGGTGGACCCAGGCCCCGCGACAACGATCCGTCAGGCGCCGCGCCGCAGTCTCAGGTCGACGCACTGGTGGTAGAGGTCGTCGGCGTTCTCCGCCGTCGGATCGTACGGCGCCTTGTCGTGCTCGGTCATGACCTGGAGGATCTGCAGGGTGCACTGCTCGCATTCCACGTCCGGCAGCCTGACGTCGACCGAGTACTGCTTCCCATGCGGGCTGTCGTCGTGCCGGCCGAAGTCGTCGATCAGCACCGTCGCGTTGTTGTAGAAGCCGCCCGCGCCGCAGTTGGGCTCGCCCACGCCGCAGCTGCGCCCGGCCGGCCGGATGCTCGCCGGGTCGCGGAAATCGTCGTGCCCGTCGCTGTCGAAGGCGATGCGGTAATAGCCGGGGTGCCCGACGTATTCCACCCACGAGACCTTGATCGTCTCGCCCGGCGAATAGGTGTAGACATCGCTGCCGCGTTCGCCGTCGGGACGCCCGCAGGGCGCGCTCTTGATCTCGCCCGGTCCATAGCGCGACTTGTGGGTATCGGCCATGTCCACGCTGAAATGGGCGGGGACGCTGCTGGCGCACAGGCCGAGCACGACCAGCAGGCACGCGGAAACCCTGAGGCGCATCGGGGAGTCCTTCCATCGGAGAGAGATGCGGACATTACACAAGCTGCGGTGGCGCGTGCAGAACGGTAACGGATGCAATCGAAGCGACGCGAAGAGACGATCGAAGCGACCTCCCTAGCCGCCTCGGATCCGGCCGGCCGGCCGGCAGTGCGGCGCGATCCGTGGCGAAGCGCCCCCTTCTGCCGTGCATCGACGGGACGAACGCAGCGGGCGTCGCACCGACCGGGCGCGGACCAGGCGGAACGGCGTTCCGGCATCCGGTTTCGCGATCTGCGCCGTGCGCTGGCTGTTCCCCCTGAGCGGCCGGATCGCATCGTTCCAGCCGCGTGCGGGGGACATCGCCCAAACCGCCCTCCGGCGGTGTATCGTCGCGCTCCCGACTGCGCAGGAGCCCCCATGGATCGCTGGATCAGCGCGCTGATGGCGATCGTCCTGGCGGCGACGGCTGCGCTGGCCCGGGCGCAGGGCACGGACGATCCACCGGCGGCGCGTCCCGAACTGGACCCGGCCCACCTGGTCTACACGCAGCCGCTGGGCGACGGCCTGTATTTCGACCAGTGGTATGCCTATCCGCTGACCGAGTTCGACGAGCCCATGCCCAGCCTGTACACGGTGATCCGCGACGGCAAGAGCGGCGATTTCGCGGGAACGCTGTCGCTGGACTGCGCCGCGCGCTCGGCGCGCTGGCAGGGAGGGGTGCTGCATGGCACGCAGCTCGTGGACGAAGCGTACTTCGCTACCCGGATGCCGCCGCAGGTGGTGGACAAGGTAGTCGCGCGCTACTGCAGCAGGTAGAGGCGCAGGGCGGTCCCGCGCCGGTCCGCGTGCGACCCCCCGGGCGCCCGTGCCCCGGATCGTCGATGGATGCAGCGAAAGGCCTGCGGTTCCACGCTTCGACCCGCTTTGCGCCCGTTCGCACTCGCCGTCGCCGCGATCGGCTGCGCGGCCAAGGCGTGGTGTTGGCTTGACGGTCCGGGAGCTCCCTGCCGGGCGTTCCGCCCGACCCGTGCGCCGTATGCCGGCCGGCACTGTGGATGTTCCCGCCGCCCATCGGCCCCCGTCGCGACCGGCCCGGTGCGCTTTTGCCTGCTGGCGGCCCGCGCGTGGCGCGCCCGCGCAAGTCCGTCGCGGCGGATCTTGCCCGAGCGTGCCCCAGACGCAGAAAACCCCGGGCGTTTCCGCCCGGGGTTCCGGTACAAATGACGCGTTGCCGCGTCGCGCCGGAATTACTCGGCCTGGACTTCCTCAGCCTGCAGGCCCTT
>JAEXTE010000463.1 GCA_023453655.1 Pseudomonadota bacterium | reverse complement strand
GGCACCGGCTGCTCAGGCATCGGTGCCCCAGTCCTCGCTCATCGGATCGACGGCGGCGCCGGGCGGGAACTGCAGGTGGAACCCGCGGCCGAGCAGGTTGGCGCGAACCTCGTCCGGGTTCTCGCGCGCGAGGCTGCGGCCCGGCACCAGCGCCACGTCGAGCACGAACTGCAGCGGGCCCAGGCGCGTGCGCAGGGCGTCGGGCAGCCGCTCGAAATCGTCGCGGGCGGCGAGGTAGACGTAGGTGTCGGCCCGGCGCTGGCTCTTGTAGACGTAGGCGTGCATGTCCGCACAGTGTCGCAGGTCGCTGAATTGTGCGGGAAATCGGCCCTGCGGGGAACGTCGCGGCGTTCAGGCGCGGCCGCGGCGCCGCGATCCGGGCATGACCCCCGGCACGGCCGGCGCGCCGCACGCGACTGCTAGGCTGTCGTGATCCCCGCTGCCCGTGCCGTGCAATGCATCGATCCATCCCGCTGCTGTCGTGCCTGTTCCTCTCCGCCTTCGCCGCGCTCGCCCAGGCGCAGCCGGCGCAACCGCTGACGCTCGACCGGATCATGGACGACCCGGACTGGATCGGACCGCCGGTCGAGCAGGCCTGGTGGTCGTGGGACGGGCGCCAGGCCTACTACCTGCTCAAGCGCGACGGCAGCGGCATCCGCGACATCCACGTGCAGGACATCGCCGGCGGCGCGTCGCAGGTGGTGGATGGCGCCTCGCGCGCCGGCATCGACGCCGCGCAGCCGGTGCTCGATCCGCAGCGCACGCGCATGGCGTTCGTGCGCAACGGCGACGTGTTCGTGCGCGACCTGCGCAACGGCGCGCTGACCCAGCTCACCCGCACCGAGGCCACCGAGTCCTCGCCGCGCTGGTCGACCGACGGCGCCCTGGTCTGGCGCAGCGGCCACGACTGGTTCCGCTGGAGCGCGACCGACCGCGCGTTCACCCACGCCGCCTCGCCGCAGGCCCAGGACGACCCGGCCGCGGCGCCCAAGCCCGACCTGCTGCGCGAGGAGCAGCTGCGCCTGGTGGAAACGCTGCGCCTGGAGCGCGAGCGCCGCGAAGCCCAGCGCACCCGCGAGACCGAACTGCGCCGCGCCGACCCCACGCGCGCGCCGGCGCCGGTGTACCTGGGCAAGGACGTGGAAATCGCCGCCACCGCGCTCTCGCCCGACGGCCGCTGGCTGGCGGTCGCCACCGAGCGCAAGTCCGACGATCGCGGCCAGGGCGGCAAGATGCCCAAGTACGTGACCGAGTCGGGCTACGAGGAATTCGAGGACGTACGCACGCGCGTGGGCCGCAACCTGCCGCGCGCGCAGAGCTTCTGGCTGGTCGACATGCGCGACGGCTCGCGCCGCGAACTCTCCGTCGCCGGCCTGCCCGGCGTCGGGCAGGATCCGCTGGCCGCGCTGCGCAAGGCCGCCGGCAAGGACGCGCTGAAGGGCCCACGCGCGCTGCGGCTGGAGGATCCGGGCGCCGGCATGCTGTGGAGCGCGGATTCACGCCACCTCGCGCTGATGCTGCACGCGGTCGACAACAAGGACCGCTGGCTGGCGACGCTGCGTCCGGAAGAAGCGACGCTGCAGTCGCGCCACCGGCTCACCGACCCGGCCTGGATCAACTGGAGCTTCAACGAGTTCGGCTGGATGCCCGACCAGCGCACGCTGTGGTTCGTGTCCGAGGAAAGCGGCTACGCGCACCTGTACGCGGTCGAGGCCGCCGGCGGCCGCGCGCGCGCGCTGACCTCGGGGCGCTGGGAGGTCACGCAGCCGGCGCTGTCGCCCGACGGCACGCGCTTCCTGTTCACCTGCAACCGCAGCCGCCCGGGCGACTACGAGCTGTGCGCGGTGCCGGCCGCGGGCGGCGAAGTGGCGGAGCTGACCGACCTAGGTGGCGTCGAGGACTTCGTCGCCTCGCCCGACGGCGCCCGCGTGCTGCTGCGCCACTCCTCGAGCTACCTGCCGCCGCAGCTGGCGGTGATCGACGCCGGCGGCGGCAACCTGCGTACGCTCACCGACACGCGCAAGCCCGAGTACCGCGCCATCGACTTCCTGCAGCCCGAGACCGTGCAGGTGCCCTCCAGGCACGGCGCCGGCACGATCTGGGGCAAGTACTACGGCCCTGCGACGATGGAGCCGGGGCGCAAGTACCCGGTGGTGCTGTTCGTGCATGGCGCGGGCTACCTGCAGAACGTCAGCGACCGCTATCCGAACTACTTCCGCGAGCAGATGTTCCACAACCTGCTGGTGCAGCGCGGCTATATCGTGCTCGACCTCGACTACCGGGCCTCGGAAGGCTACGGCCGCGACTGGCGCACGGCGATCTACCGGCAGATGGGCCACCCGGAGCTGGAGGACTACCTGGACGGCATCGAGTGGCTGGTCGAGCACCGCCAGGCCGACCGCGACCGCGTGGGCATCTACGGCGGCAGCTATGGCGGCTTCATGAGCTTCATGGCGCTGTTCCGCGAGCCGGGCACGTTCAAGGCCGGCGCCGCGCTGCGCCCGGTCACCGACTGGTCGCAGTACAACCACACCTACACCGCCAACATCCTCAACACGCCCGACATCGATCCCGAGGCCTACCGCAAGTCCTCGCCGATCGAGTACGCCGAGGGCCTGCAGGACCACCTGCTGATCGCCCACGGCATGATCGACGACAACGTGTTCTACCGCGACTCGGTGGTGCTCGCGCAGCGCCTGATCGAGCTGCGCAAGGACAAGTGGGAGATGGCCAGCTATCCGATGGAGCGGCATGGCTACGTGCACGCCGATTCGTGGTACGACCAGTACCGCCGCATCCTGGAGCTGTTCGAGCGCGCGCTGAAGTGAGACAGCGCGCGGAGGGGCGGGACTGGTCCGTGGACGCGCAGGCGCCTCGCCCGGAGATCCTGCGCCCCTCGCCGGTCCGCTGGCTGGCGACGGGCGCGATCTGCGCCGGCTTCGTCTGGGCCGGCAGCGTGATCATGCCCAGCCACCCGGCGCTGGCCTGGAGCTGCATCGCCTTCTTCGGCCTGGGCGTCGGCGTGGCGCTGGTCAGCCTGCTGCCGGGCGCCAGCGCGCTGGTGCTGGACGAGGACGGCTTCGAGATCGTCTCGCTGTTCCGGCGCGCGCGCGTCGGCTGGGGCGAGGTCGCGCGCTTCGGCGAAGTGCGCGTGGGCCTGGAGCGGCTGGTCGGCTTCGATTTCGTCGATGGCGCGCGTGGCGACGGGCGCCTGCAGCGGGTCAACCGCCGGGTCAGCGGCTTCCACGGCGCCCTGCCCGACCGCTACCGGCTCGATCCCGCGGAACTGGTGCGGCGCCTGGAGCGCCACCGCCAGGCCTGGTGCGCACGCCATCCGGGCCGCGCCTGATCCCGAGTTGGCGGCCGCACCCATCGCCCCCCGCTTGATCGGGCGCAACGCGACGCACACCGCGCGCGCCTAGAATGTCGCGCATGGACCGATTCGACGATATCCGCGACTACCTCACGGGGCTGCAGGACCGCATCTGCAGCGCCATCGAAACCGCCGACGGCGGCGCCCGCTTCGTCGAGGACGCCTGGGAGCGCGACCCGCACGATGCCTCGACCCACCTGCGCGGCGGCGGGCGCACGCGCGTGCTGCGCGAGGGCGCGGTGTTCGAACAGGCCGGCATCGGCTTCTCCGACGTGTCCGGCGACCGGCTGCCGCCGTCGGCCACCGCCGCGCGCCCCGAACTGGCCGGCGCCTCCTGGCAGGCGGTGGGCGTCTCGCTGGTGTTCCACCCGCGCAATCCCTACCTGCCCACCACGCATGCCAACGTGCGCCATTTCCGCGCCCTGCGCGACGGCCAGACCGTGGCCTGGTGGTTCGGCGGCGGCTTCGATCTCACGCCGTTCTACCCGTTCGACGAGGACGTGCGGCACTGGCACCGCACCGCGCGGGCGCTGTGCGAGCCCTTCGGCGGGCAGGAACGCTACCAGGCGCACAAGCGCTGGTGCGACGAGTACTTCTATCTCAAGCACCGCAACGAGACGCGCGGCATCGGCGGGCTGTTCTTCGACGACCTGCACGGCGACATGGAGCAGGATTTCGCCTACCTGCGCGCGGTCGGCGACGGCTTCCTCGATGCCTACCTGCCGATCGTCGAACGTCGCAAGGACACGCCGTACGGCGAACGCGAGCGCCAGTTCCAGCTGTACCGGCGCGGGCGCTACGTGGAGTTCAACCTGGTCTACGACCGCGGCACCCACTTCGGGCTGCAGAGCGGCGGCCGCGCCGAGTCGATCCTGATGAGCATGCCGCCGCTGGCGCGCTGGGAATACGGCTACGCGCCCGAACCCGGCAGCGCCGAAGCGCTGCTGCACGACTACCTGGTGCCGCGCGACTGGCTGGCGGGGACCTGAGGGCTGCGCCATGGATGAGCTCGCCGCACTCCGGCACAACCTCGACGCGATCCGCGCGCGCATCGACGCGGCCTGCCGCGCGGCGGGGCGCGATCCTGGCGAGGTACGCCTGCTGCCGGTCAGCAAGACCGTCGACGAGGCGCGGCTGCGCCAGGCGCACGCCATCGGCATCCGCGAGTTCGGCGAGAACAAGGTGCAGGAGGCGATGGGCAAGTGGGAGGCGATGGCCGACCTGCCCGACCTGCGCTGGGTGTTGATCGGCCACCTGCAGACCAACAAGGCCAAGTACGCCGCGCGTTTCGCCAGCGAGTTCCAGGCGCTCGACAACCTGCGCGTGGCCGAGGCGCTGGATGCGCAGCTGCAGAAGCAGGGTCGCGCGCTGGACGTGCTGGTGCAGGTCAACACCTCCGGCGAGGCCACCAAGTTCGGGCTGGTGCCCGAAGAGGTATCAGGCTTCGTGCGCCAGCTGCCGGCCTTCGCCTCGCTGCGCGTGCGCGGACTGATGACGCTGGCGCTGTTCTCCGACGACGAGGCGAGAGTGCGTCCCTGCTTCGTGCGCCTGCGCGAGCTGCGCGAGCGGCTGCGCCAGGAGGCGCCGGAGGGGATCGCGATGGACGAGTTGTCGATGGGCATGTCCGGCGACTTCGAACTGGCCATCGCCGAAGGCGCCACCACGGTGCGCGTGGGCACGGCCATCTTCGGCAGCCGGGCCACACCCGACAGCGCCTACTGGCCGGGTTTCGCCGGCAGCGGCGCGGGCACGCCATGAGCGAGGCGGAATCCGGATTCGCGCCCACCGCGGGCGCGCGCCTGGTCGACGTGGTCTCGGTGCAGTCGCAGGTGGCCTACGGCGGCGTGGGCAATTCGATCGCGGTGCCGGTGCTGCAGGCGCTGGGCCTGCAGGTGGCGCCGGTGCCGACGGTGCTGCTGGGCAATACGCCGCACTATCCGAGCATGCACGGCGGGCCGCTGCCGCTGGACTGGTTCGAGGGGCTGCTGGAGGACCTGGAGGCGCGCGAAGTGGCCACGCGCGCGCGCCTGCTGCTGGTCGGCTACCTCGGCTCGCCGCAGCAGGGGCAGGCGCTGGCGCGCTGGATCGACCGCATCCGCGCGCGCAATCCCGACCTGTCCGTGCAGATCGACCCGGTGATCGGCGACCACGACAGCGGCCGCTACACCGATCCGGCGCTGGAGCCGGTGTGGCGCGATGCGCTGATGCCGCGCGCGCAAGGCCTGACGCCCAACCACTACGAGCTCGAACAACTCAGCGGCCGCCGCCTGGACACGCTGGAAGAGTGCGCGCACGCCGCGCGCGGCCTGCTGGGCGCGCACACGCGCTGGGTGGTGGTGACCAGCGCAGCGCCCGCCACCTGTCCGCCCGGGCGCCTGCAGCTGGTGGTGGCGACGGCCGGGGGCAGCACGACGCTGGAGCACGCCCTGGTGCCGCATCCGGTCAAGGGCGTGGGCGACCTGTTCGCCTCGCTGGTCGCCGGCCGGCTGCTGCGCGGCGCCGCGCTGGACCGCGCCGTGCGCCAGGCCTGCGACGACATCGTTCAGGTGCTGGCCCACGTGCAGGCGCAGGGCTGGCAGGAGCTCGCCCTGCCACGACACCTCGCCCGCGGACTGGACTGAAGCCCGGACACCCGCGTCGCGCGGGGCTGCAGTCTCGCCGCATGCGCCGCCGCGCACTATCCTTGGCGGCGCAATCGCCGGAGCCTCGCCCGGCCCGGACCCCTGCTTGACGACAACGCCGCCGCCCCTGTTCTCCGTCGTGCCGCCGGGCCTGTTCGGCCCGCTGGCCTCGGCCAACCGGGCCCACTACTGGCTGCTGCTGTGCCGGCTGTTCGAGGAGTTTTTCGGCCCGGATGCGCCGCTGCCGCCCAGCATCGGCCTGCCGCGGCGCGAGATCACCGCCGCGATCGAGCGTTACCTGCTCAGCGACGACCCCTGGGAGGACGAGGACGGCGATACGCCCGATACCCCGCGGCCGGTCCGCGCCGCCCATATCTACGAACGCTTCCGCAACGCCGGCTGGCTGCGCCAGGAGCGCATCGGCGCGCGCGAGATGGTGAGCATGCCGCCGGCGGTCTCGCAGCTGCTCTCCACCCTGGTCGAGTTCGCCGAACACGGGCCTACCTTCGTGTCCGCGCGCATGCGCTCGATCGAGCTGCAGCTGCAGCAGGTGGCAGAGGGCAAGGCCGCGGGCGATGCGCTGGACGAGGCCGCCGACCAGTCGCGCCGGCTGCTGGTCTCGCTCTCGTCGATGAGCCTGCAGGTGCGCGACCTGATGCCCGAGCTGAGCAAGGCCGAGACCACGGCGCAGTTCGCGCGGCAGTGGTTCGAGCGCTACGTCAGCGACTTCTTCATCGGCGACTACGCCGAGCTGCACAAGGCCGACCACCCGCTCGCGCGGCGCAGCGCGATCCTGGCGATGGTCCAGCAGCTCGAATCGGGGGGGCAGCGCGAGGCGCTGCTGGCCTGGTACGCCGGGCACGCCACCGGCGGGGATGCCGCGCGCGCCGAGCAGCGCTTCGGCCGCAGCCTGCGCCGGCTGCACGAGCTCGAGCGCATCGACGAATACCTCGCGCGCCTGGACGACGATATCCGCCAGGCCAACCGGCGCGCGCTCGCCTTCCTCGACTACCGCCTGCGCGCGCCCGACCGCCTCGATGCGCTGCTGCGCCGCGCCTGCCGCGGCGTGCTTTCGGCGCCGGCCGAGGCGCTGCGC
>JAEXTE010000448.1 GCA_023453655.1 Pseudomonadota bacterium | reverse complement strand
GACACGGGCACGGACCGATGTCACCGGGCCCGCGGACGGGCCCGGATCGGGGTCAATCTTCCTCGACGACCTTCGTCTTCGGCTGGATGACCTGCTTGCCCCGGTAGTAGCCGTCGGCGGTGATGTGGTGGCGCAGGTGGGTCTCGCCCGTGGTCGGGTCGGTGGCCAGCTGCTTGGCCGTGAGCGCGTCGTGCGAACGACGCATGCCCCGACGGGACGGGGTGACGCGGGACTTCTGCACAGCCATGGGATTGCTCCAGTAACGATTCGGTTGTTGCTATCGCGCTCCGCGCCACCGGGACGCGAACCGCTTCATTGTTTCTTCTTCAGCGCGGCCAGCCCGGCGAACGGATTGGCACGCACCTCTTCTTCCGCGGACACCGGCCAGTCGCGTTCGACCGCCTCGGAGCCCGGCTTCACCGGCACCACCGGCAGGGCGAGGATCAGCTCGTCCTCGACCAGGTCCAGCGGCCGCAGCGCGCCGTCGGCCTCGACCAGCAGCGGCTCGTAGCCTTCCGGCAGGCCGGCCTCGCCTTCCTCGTCCCGGATGAGCCCCAACCGCTGCTCCAGTCGCACCGGGAACAGGAACCGCTGCAGGCTGCGCTGGCACTCCAGCGGCAGCTCCGCCTCGATCTTCAGTTCCAGGTACGGCACCCGCATCGCGTCGGTGTCGAAGCCGAGTTCGAAGGCGACCTGTCCCTCGGCATCCAACAACGCTTCGCGCAGCCTGGGCAGCGCCGCCAGCGCGACCCGGCCCTTGAACTCCCGCCGCGCGGCAACCATCCGCCAGGCGTCCAGGATTTCGGGCAGTTCCGCGGACATAAGCTGTAGGATTTTAAAGGTCGAACCCACCCCTGTCAAACCCGGGCGGGGGAGGCAAACCATTGTGCGGGCAGGGAATTTGCCCGGCGTCGCGGTGGCGGTCAGACTGCCGGCCAGTCCGCGGGAGTGCCATTGTGACCGTTCTTGCCCTGTCTGTGCTGGTCGAGGCCCTCGCCGCCGGCCTCACCGCCTGGCTTCGCAGCCGCGGCAGCCGGCGCAATCGCGCCCTCAGGCAACTGCTCGACGCCGCCGATGCGCTGGAGGACCGCCTGCGCACCGCGCGTTCGGAAATCGAGGCCATCGCCGGCGACGACCACAACCCGGTGCGCGAGGCGATGCAGGAAATGCTGCGCCAGCGGCTGTGGCTGCAGCAGCACGGCCAGGTCGCGTCGCTGGAGCAGCTCGACCAGGTCCGGGCCTCGATCGACGCCGCGCGGGGCGACATCGACGCCCAGCTGCTGCAGATCGAACGCGCCCGCGCCGCCCTGCACTGACCCCGCCGATGACCGCGACCCCTGCCCTCATTCTCGCCTCGACCTCGCGTTATCGCGCCCAGCTGCTGGAGCGCCTGCGCCTGCCGTTCGAAACCGCGCGGCCGGAGGTGGACGAGACCCCGCACCCCGGCGAGCCCCCGGCCACCCTGGCGCTGCGCCTGGCCATGGGCAAGGCCGAGGCCGTGGCCCGGGCGCGGCCCGGCGCGGTGGTGATCGGCTCCGACCAGGTGGCGAGCTGCGACGGCCGGCTGCTGGGCAAGCCCGGCTCGCGCGAGGCGGCGCTGGCGCAGCTGCGCGCCATGTCCGGGCGCGAGGCCGTGTTCCTGACCGCGGTGGCGGTGGCGATGCCGGGCGCGGCCACCGCGCAGTGGCTGGATACCACGACGGTCCGTTTCCGCGCGCTGGCCGACGATGCCATCGCCCGCTACATCGACGCCGAGCAGCCCTGGGACTGCGCGGGCAGCTTCCGCTGCGAGGGCCTGGGCATCGCCCTGTTCGAGGCCATCGAATCGAACGATCCGACCGCCCTGGTCGGCCTGCCGCTGATCGCGACGGCGCGGCTACTGCGGGCAGCCGGCTTCGTCCTGCCCTGACTCCGGCCCGACGCCGCACGCCACCGCTTCGAACGGCGCGAAACTGCGTGCGCGCAGGCGTTCCAGGTGCCCCGCCGCGGCGTCGGCCCGCCAGCCGAATGCGGCCTCCATCACCACCGGATCCGGGTGCGGCGTGCTGGCGATATGCGCGGCGTAGTCCAGGGCCCGGTCATGGATCTCGCGCGCCTGCTTGGCCATGTGCACGCCGTTGGCCAGCACGAACACCAGCAGCGCCGCCAGCAGCGGCCGCACGTAGCGCCGCCAGGGCGGCCTGCCATCGCGCCAGACCACCAGCATCGCGCCCGCCCAGCCGAACCAGAACAGCAGCGAGAAACTGGCATAGCGGGTCACGAAGGCGTGGCCGGGCCCGTACTCGGCCGCCCGGCCCAGGCCGGTCAGCAGCGCGCATCCGATGCCGAACAGCATCAGCGCCAGCCACGGACGCAGGGCGGACTGCCAGCGCGTCGCAACGGTGAAAGCGGCGCTCGCCAGCGCCAGCAGCGTCCACACCGGCGCCGCGGCCGTGGCCAGGCGCGAGACACCGCCGCCCAGGTAGTTGAGGGTGTACAGCGCCAGCTCGGCGACGCCCGGAAATCCACCGGCCGGGTCCACCCGTCCAGCCGACAGCCACGCCAGCAATGCCGCGCCGGCCGCCAGCCACGGCAGCGCCAGCAGGACGCGCTGGCGCGCCTGCAGGGCCGGATGCAGCGCGAGCAGTCCCAGCGCGACCGGGAATACCGCCAGCGTGTTCGAGAAGCCGAGCACCCCCACCGTCGCCAGCGCCACGGCCAGCAGGTTGGCCGCGACCGTCAGCGCCGGCCGGGTCAGCAGCGCGATCGCGGCGACCGCGCCCAGGGTGCTGATGAAAACCGCGACCTGCCAGCCCCACTGCAGGTTGACCAAGTGTCCCGGATGCAGGGCGAGCAGCAGCAGGAGCAGCCACCAGACGCCCTGGATGCGGCCGGCCGGGGCGGCGGCCGCGATGCGCAGCAGCACCAGCGCCTGCGCCACGAGCAGCACCACGCTGGCCAGGCAGTCCAGCCAGGGCTGCCCGCCCGAGGCCCAGGTGGTGACCAGCAGCACCGCGTAGGCCGCCACGTGCAGGTGGCTGCCGTCGTGGACCTGCCAGAACGCCGACGATCCCAGCGCGCCCGACCGCCACGCCTCGTACATCGGCACCAGGTCGATGTGGTCCCACAGCATCATCGGCAGGTGCCAGGCCATGGTGGCGGCGAGCAGCAGCGCGGCCAGCACGGCGAAGGCGACCCACGTGCGCATCGTCACGATCCCCATCCCCCGCTCCTTCCCCGTTTACGGACGCGCTTCGCCCGACAACTCCACCGGCCAGGCCGCGAACCGCTCCACGCTGCCGTCGCCGCCGGTCACCTCGACCCCGAGCCAGTAGCGTCCCGGCGCCAGTCCGGACGCATCGACCCGCGCGCGGAACGCCACGCGCGGCAGCGACGGATCCTGCGAGCGCCCGCCGTAGAAGCGCTGCGGCCAGTCGTCGTGCAGCCCGTATTCGGCCTGCGCGACCACGCGCCCGTCCAGCGTCAACGCCACGCTCTTGACCCCGGCCACGTCCTTGATCGCCCAGCCGCTGGCCTCGAACACGGCCGGCAGGCGTTCGCCGGCCTGCGGCGCGTTGAGCCAGGCGATCGCCGGCGGCACGCAGGGGGCCGGTGCCGCGCCCTCCCGCGGCTCCAGCGCGAACAGCAGGAACCGCCGGCTGCCGCCGTCGGCATCGACGACCTCGGGCGCCGGAAGCGCGCCGAAGCGGCGGCACAGGGCCTGGTAATGATCGAGCAGTTCGCTCAGCTTGACGTCGCCCGGCGACACCACCAGCAGGGCCGGGCGCGCCGCGGAAGCATCCTCCCCGACCTCCAGGCCCCACAGCGCCAGCTGCGGCGCGCGTCCGTGCGCGCGGTTGAGCGCGTGCGGCAGCACCGGGATCGCCGGGTCGCCCAGCGCGAACCCGAGCTCGGCGCCGACCTTGAAGTTGTCCGCGATCACCTGCGTGCCTTCCGGCATCTGCGCCTTGCGCCGCCGCACCGCTTCGGCCAGTTCGTCCCAGCCGGAGAAGTTCTGCGGATACCACTTGGTCGCGGCAGTGCGCTCGCGAAGTTCCGGCGAGGACACCGCGGCGTAGTAGCCGAGCATCGACAGCATGCCGGCGAGCGCGATCGCCCAGGTCAGCACGCGCAGCCAGCGCGGCCAGGTCGCCAGCACCAGCGGCAGCAGCGGCAGCAGGGCGACGTACCCGGGCAGCGGCCAGTGGAAGCTGACCCGCTCGGTATCGGCGAAAAAGCCCAGCGCGAAGAAACCGGCCACCACGATGCCGCCGGACAGCGCCAGCAGCCGCAGCGCATCATTGGGATGGCGTCGGAAGCGCCATGCGCCGACCAGCAGTGCGGCCAGCAGCAGCGGGGTCGCGAACGCGGCCTGGATGGGCAGGAAGGTGATGCCGTCGCGATGCAGCGCCCAGGGATGGCGATCGACCAGCTGGAAGCGCAGACCCGCCTCCGCATTCTCGATATTCCAGGCCAGCAGCGGCATCCACGCCGCCGCACCGAAGGCGATGGCGATGATCACGCGCGGATCGCGCAGCAGTTCGCGGCCGCGCGCGATCAGCAGCAGGGCGACCATGCCCGCGCCGATCGCGGCGATGAAGCGGTAATGGCTGAGTGCACCGATCGCCAGGCCCACCGCCAGCTGCACTGCCGCGCCATAGCTGATCTGGCGCAGCATCCGCGTCAGCGCGTCCAGGCACAGCAGGGTTGCCAGCGCCATGAGCACGTCGGGCAGCGCCATCACGCCGATGCTGGCGAACAGCGGCAACGCCAGCGCCCCGCAGCCGGCGACCCAGGCCCGCGCCGGCTCCAGTTCGCGGCGCGCGATGCGCACCACCAGCCACGGCAGCGCGGCGGAGACGATCACGAACAGCGAGCGCGCCGCGAGCACGCTGTCGCCGAACAGTTCACCGCCGAGGCGGATCGTCCAGGCGGTCAAGCCCGGCAGGTCGGAGTAGGCCCAGGCCAGGTGCCGGCCTTCCTGCCAGTAGAAGGCCTCGTCGACGAACAGCGGCAGGCGCGCGGCCACCACCACCTTGGCCAGCACCACGCAGCACCACAGGGCGATGAATGCCGTCCGCCCGATGTTCCGTTCCTGCATGCGCCGCAACCCCGTACACTCGAAATCCGCCTGTCCAACGGAGAGCGTCGTGTCCGCCGCCATCCACGAACCCGCCATGCTAACCGACCGCGATCAAGACGCGTTGACGGCGGCGCAGGCGCAGGTCAACCGCCTGGTGCTGGGCAAGGCGCGCGAGGTGCAGCTGGCCTTCGTGGCGCTGCTGTGCGACGGCCACCTGCTGATCGAGGACCTGCCCGGCCTGGGCAAGACCACGCTGGCGCATGCGCTGGCCGCGACGCTGGGGCTGGGCTTCCAGCGCGTGCAGTTCACCTCCGACCTGCTGCCTTCGGACATCGTCGGCGTATCGATCTTCGATGCGCAGGCGCGCCGCTTCGAGTTCCATCCCGGTCCGGTGTTCGCCAACGTACTGCTGGCCGACGAGATCAACCGCGCGCCGCCGCGCACGCAGAGCGCCCTGCTCGAGGCCATGGCCGAATACCAGGTGACGGTCGACGGCACCACGCATCGCCTGCCCGAGCCGTTCTTCGTCATCGCCACGCAGAACCCGGTGGACCTGTCGGGCACCTATCCCCTGCCCGACTCGCAGCTCGACCGCTTCCTGCTGCGGCTGTCGCTGGGCTATCCGGACGAAGCGGCCGAGCGTGCGCTGCTGGCCGGCGAGGATCGCCGCGGCCTGATCGCGCGCGCTACGCCGATCCTCGGCGGCGACGACGTGCTTCGCCTGCGCCAGGCGGTGGCGGGGGTACACGCCAGCGAGGCGCTGGTGGACTACGTGCATGCGCTGCTGGCGCGCAGCCGCCAGGCGCCGGGCGTGCGCGTGGGCCTGTCG
>JAEXTE010000404.1 GCA_023453655.1 Pseudomonadota bacterium | reverse complement strand
GAGATCGAGAAGAACGGCACCTTGGCCTCGCCCGCGATGGCCTTGGCCAGCAGGGTCTTGCCGGTGCCGGGCGGGCCGACCATCAGCACGCCGCGCGGGATCTTGCCGCCCAGCTTCTGGAACTTGGACGGATCGCGCAGGAACTCGACCAGCTCCGAGACCTCTTCCTTGGCCTCGTCGCAGCCGGCGACGTCGGCGAAGGTGACCTTGGTCTGGTCTTCGTTGAGCAGCTTCGCGCGCGACTTGCCGAACGACATCGCGCCCTTGCCGCCGCCCTGCTGCATCTGCCGCATCATGAAGAACCAGAAGCCGATGATCAGCGCCACCGGCAGCAGGTTGATCAGGATGTAGATGAAGGACGGGCCGCTGGACGGCGGTGCTGCCTGGATGTCGACCTTGTGGTTGATCAGGTCGTTCATCATGCCCTCGTCGCGGCGAGGCGCGATGACGGTGCCGGTCTCGCCACCCTTGGTGACGAACTCCACGGTCTTCTCGTCCTCGGCGATCTTGACCGACTTGATCTGGTCGCGGCGCACCTGCTCCATGAACTGTGAGTAGCGCACTTCGCCGGTGGCGCCCTGCCCCGGGTTGAAGCTGTTGAACACCAGCATCAGCACGACGGCGACCAGCGCCCACAGGAGGAGGTTCTTGACGAGGTCGTTCATCGGGATTTCCGGGACTCCAATGGGCTCATGCTACTTGATTGCCGCCAGCTTGCCCTGCGCCAGCGCATAGACTTCGGGCGACCGCTTGCGCGACGCGGCGGGCTTGCGGATCACCACCTTCGCATAGCGCCTGCGCAGGTCGCGCACGAAGTCGTCGAAACCCACGCCCTGGAACAGCTTGATCAGGAACGCACCGCCGGTCTTGAGGTGGCGGTCGGCGAAATCCATCGCCAGTTCGGACAGGTACATCGCACGCGGCTGGTCGACCGCGTCCACACCGCTCTTGTTGGGGGCCATGTCGGACAACACAAGGTCCACGGGCTGGCCGCCGAGTGCGGTCTCAAGGGCCGATAAGACCGCATCCTCCCTGAAATCGCCATGAAGGAACTCCACCCCAGCCAGGGGCGGCATGTCCAGGATGTCCAGGGCGATCACCCGGCCCGGCCGCGCGGGGTCGAGGCGATCGAGCTCCTGCCGGACCCACTGCGACCAGCCGCCGGGGGCGGCCCCCAGGTCGACGACCACCATGCCCGGCTTGAGCAGGCGGTCGCGCTCGACCAGTTCCTCGAGCTTGTAGGCCGCGCGCGAACGCAGGCCCTCGGCCTGGGCCTTCTTCACGAAGGGGTCGGAGAAGTGTTCCTTCAGCCAGCGCTGGCTGCTCTTGCTGCGGGTCGCCATGGGGGTCTTCCGCCCCCTTCCGCCTGTGCGGCGAGGGCCGGTGGGCCTGCGGCCGCGGTCGCGGCGGCGCAGTCCCGGAGAGGGGAATGAGCGGCGGCATGATACCCTGCCGTCCCCCGCCCACTGCCGAATTCCCGATGTCGATCGCCCTGACCGCCGCCCAGAACCGCTTCCTGCGCGGGGCAGCGCATGACCTCAAGGCGATGCTGCAGGTGGGTGGCAAGGGCGTGACCGACGCGCTGGTGGCCGAGATCGACGGCGCCCTGGAACATCACGAACTGATCAAGATCAAGGTGGCGGCCGCCGACCGCGAGGAGCGCGACCAGCTCATCGCCGAGATCGCGCGCCGCGCCGACGCCGCGCTGGTGCAGCGGATCGGCCACGTGGCGGTGCTGTACCGCCCCTCCCGCGACAAGCGACAGATCGTCCTGCCGCGCGCCTGACCTCGTCCCGCGATGCAGCTGGTCCACGAACAGCCCGATTTCGAATTCTTCCTGCGCGGCGCCGACGGCCGCTCGGCCCTGGTCAACGACCGCAGCCTGGACGCCAGCTTCATCGTCGCGCCGGACCGGCTGCTGGAAGGCTGGCCGGCGGGCGATGTCCAGGCCCTGCAGGTGGGCGACCTCGAACCGCTGCTCGCGCTGGAGCCCGAGCTGATCGTCCTAGGCTGCGGCGACCGCCAGGCCTTCCCACCGCAGGCGGTGCTGGCCGCTTGCCTTTCGCGCGGCATCGGCCTGGAAACCATGACCAATGCCGCCGCCGCCCGCACCTACAACGTGCTGGCCGGGGAAGGCCGGCGGGTGGTCGCCGGATTCATCCTGGCCCCGTAGTCGCGGCGCTGGCGCGGAGCGGATCCGCCGCCCCCCCAAGATTTGGAGCGTCCAGGGCCTCGACCGGTGCTGCAGCGGGTGCACGCCGATATGCGGCGAGCGGTGGTGCCTGCAGTTCGCGGAATCTTGCGCTCCCGCACACCGGGTGCGCGCCGGGCCGGGGATCCGCTCCCACAGGAAACGACCGCCCCTCAGCGTCGCGGCAGGTATTGCAGCGGGTCGACCGGCTTGCCGTTGTAGCGGATCTCGAAATGCAGCATTTCCCGCGCGGTGCCGGTGCTGCCCATCTCGGCGATCTGCTCGCCGGCCTTGACCCGTGCGCCTTCGTTCACCAGCCGGGTCCGGTTGTGGCCGTACGCCGAGAGCCACTGCTCGTCGTGCTTCACGATCACCAGTTCGCCGTAGCCCACCAGTCCGGAACCCGAATACACCACCACGCCATCGGCGGCCGAGCGCACCGCCAGCCCGCCCTTGCCGGCGATGTCGATGCCCTGCCGGGGCGGGGCGCCGTCGGCGTAGCGGTTGATGATCTGCCCGTCGGTGGGCCAGCGCCAGGCGATGCTGCTGCGCACCGGCGGCGGCGTGGTCGGCTGCGGCGGGGTCTGGGTCGGCCGCACCACCGGCGGACGCCGGGTGCCGGCAGACGGCGCGGTGGTCGTGCGCGCGGCCTGGGCGCCCGAGCGCGGATACAGCCACAGACGTTGCCCCGGGTAGATCGTGTACGGTGCGGAGATCCCGTTCCACAGCGCCAGGTCCATCGGGCTGATGCCGTTGCTCACCGCCAGCCGGTAGAGGGTGTCGCCGCGCTTGACCACCACGCTCGCACCTGGCTTGGGCGTGGAGGTTTTCGGCGTGCCGGCGGTACCCGGCGCGCGCACCACCGTGCTGCTGCATGCTGCGACAAGCAGCGCGCACAGCAGCGCCAGCGCAGCGGCGGGAATTCGCGATGGGGTCGTCATCTTCCGTATCGTCCTTCGGTCCGGCGGAACGGTGGCGGCGCGGCCATCATCCCGCAAGGCGCTTGAACAGTTCCTGCGCAACCAGTCCGCTGCCGCCGATCAGTACGCTGAAATAGACCACGGTACCGATGTTGGCCAGGTGACCGAGCAGCACCGCGCCTCCGTCGCGCTGGATGAAGCCGATCGCATAGGCCAGCAGCGCGATGGCGGGGATGGTGTTGCTGAAAGGCACGAAGCCGAAGGGCGCCATCAACAGCAGGGCCGCGGCGATGAAAGCCAGATTGTTGAGCAGGTCCTGGGCGCGCCCGTCGACGAGCATCGGCAGCCGGTGCGGGCGGCTGAGCCGCTCCAGCCGCGTCACCCAGCGCAGGCCGCCGACGAGGCCAGGCCGCAGCCGGTCCGACGGCAGCCGCCGTTCGCGCACGCGGCGCGGCACCCACAGCTGGCGCCCGAGCACCCGGCTCACGCCCACCAGCAGGATCGCCGCGCCGAACACCGTGCTCACGCCCGGAATCGACACCGGGATCAGGAACACCAGCGTCAGCAGGATCGTCAGCAGCAGCAGGCCTTCGTCGCCGAACAGGTCGAGCAGCTCGCCCAGGCTCACATGGTCGGGCGGCATGCGCGCGATCATGCCCTCGATCTGCGTGCCGAGGCTTTGTTCGTCCGCCTCGCGGGCGGCCTGCTCCTCCATGGACACGGCTCAGCCCAGGGTGCCGGACAGCAGCGGCACGAACACCACCTGGCCCAGCTCCCGGCGCAGCAGCGAGCCGTCGGCCTGCCGGCGCAGCATGAGCAACTGCTGTGCGTTGGCCGCGCCGACCGGGGCGACCAGTACGCCGCCCGGCGCGAGCTGCTCGGTCAGCGCATCGACCAGCGCCGCGGCACCGGCAGTGACCAGGATGCCGTCGTAGGGGCCGTTCTCGGCCCAGCCGGCGCGACCATCGTCGTGCTTGCTGCGCACGTTGAGCCCCAGCGAGCGGAAGCGCTTGCGCGCCACCCGCAGCAGGTCGCCGATGCGTTCGACCGTGTGCACCTCCAGCCCCAGCGCGGCCAGCACGGCGGCCTGGTAGCCCGAACCGGTCCCGACCTCGAGCACGCGCCGCGGCTGGTGACCGTCCTCGAACAGCGCCTCGGTCATGCGCGCGACCACCCACGGCTGCGAGATGGTCTGGCCATGGCCGATGGGCAGCGCGGTGTCCTCGTAGGCGCGCGTGGCCAGCGCCTCGTCCACGAACAGGTGGCGCGGCACGGTGCGGATCGCGTTGAGCACGCGCTCGTCGCGGATGCCGTTGGCGCGCAGTCGCTCGATCAGGCGGTCGCGCACGCGCTGCGAGGTCATGCCCATGCCCAGCGCCTCGGGTTGCAGGCGCAGCCGCGGCGTCATCACGGCCGGGGCTCCTTCAGCTCGGCGGCCAGGCTGCCGACCCAGCTGGCCACCTGCTCCAGCGCCTGGTAGCGGGTGAGGTCGACGTGGATCGGGGTGATCGAGATGTGGCCGAAGCGCACCGCGTGGAAATCCGTGCCGGGCCCGGCGTCCATCTCCGGACCGGCCGCGCCGATCCACCACCAGGTGCGGCCGCGCGGGTCTTCCTGCTTCGTGCAGGGCTCGGCGCGATGGCGGTTGCCCAGGCGCGTGACCTCGAAGCCGGCGATCTCGCTCCAGGCGCGGTCGGGCACGTTGACGTTGAGGATGGTGTCGGCCGGCAACGGATCGGCCTTCAGGCGCTCGACGATCTCCACGGCGGCGCGCGCCGCGGTCTCGTAGTAGCGGCCGTCGTGGTTGACCGTGGCCAGCGACATCGCGATCGCCGGCAGGCCCAGGAACCGGCCTTCCATCGCCGCGGCGACGGTGCCCGAGTAGATCACGTCGTCGCCGAGGTTGGCGGTGTTGTTGATGCCCGAGACGACGATGTCGGGTTCGACGTCGAACATGCCGGTGATCGCCACGTGCACGCAGTCGGTCGGCGTGCCGTAGACGCGCCACACCGACTCCTCGAGCTTCTGCACGCGCAGCGGCATGTCCAGGGTCAGGGAATTGCTGGCGCCGGAGCGGTCCCGGTCCGGCGCGACGATCAGGACCTCGTGACCCGCATCGCGCAGGCCCTGCGCGAGGATGCGGATGCCCGGTGCGTCGACGCCATCATCGTTGCTGACCAGTACTCGCATGAAACCCCGGATCCACCCCTGTCGCGACGCGTATGCAGCGATGATACCGGATGCGCGCCCCGCGATGCCGGACGCTCAGCCCGGAAACGGCATACTTGGCCGATGAGCCACGACCGCAAGCCGCCCGACGAGGACGACGCCGCGCTGTTCCGCAGCGCGATCGGGCCCGTGCGCGAGCTGCCGCCGGCCGATGCGCCCCCGCAGCGCCCGAAACCGCGTCCCGGCACCCGCATGGGCGACCTGGACGAGGCCGACGCCAGGGACGAATTCCGGCGCATGCTCGGGCCGGACACCATCGAAGCCGGCGATACGCTGCGCCATCGCCGCGACGAGGTGCCCGTGCGCGTGCTCAAGCGGCTCGCACAGGGGCAGTACGCCGCGCAGGACGAACTGGACCTCCACCACGCCACGGCGGCGGGCGCGGAGGCGCTGCTGCGCAGCTTCCTGCTCGACGCGCGCGACCGCGGCGCGCACTGCGTGCGCGTGATCCACGGCAAGGGCCTGGGATCGGGCGGCGTGCCGGTGCTCAAAAACCTCGTCGATCGGCTCCTGCGCCAGCGGAGCGACGTGCTGGCATTCCATTCCGCACCCGCCTCGCAAGGCGGAACGGGTGCGGTGCTGGTATTGCTCAGGCCGCGCTAGGGCCGGGATGCTTTGGGTGCCGGTAGCCCACGGCGCCTCCCTGCGGTCAATCGACCCGCCGCTGCGGGGAATTGACCCAATGGACCTGCATGTATCGCCGTCCTGCCAATCGCTCGACGCGCGAAACATAGACCGCGTCGGTGACCAGGGTTCCCGGTTGCGGCTGCACGACCGGGCGCCGTGCGATTCCGGAGCTGCTGGCGCAGGCGGCCAATCCCGCCAGCAGGACGGTTGCGGTAACGACACGAAGGGCTGCGTTCATGGCTGCGCTCCTGTTGCCGCGTCGGCACGACCACGCGCCGCGCGGTCCACAGATATACGCCCGGCGCACGCCCGCGCCAGTGTCCGATCCGTCAATCCGACGAATGGTCGCCGGACGCCGCATCCTCGATCGTGCCCAGTTCGGCCAGCACGCTGGTCGCATACGCGCCCGGCGGAAGGGAGAATGCCAGGCGCAGCGCGTCGTCGGTGAGCCATTGCCATGCCAGGCCGTCCGCACGCATGCGCGTCGCGCGCCGTTCCTGGCGCAGTCCGGCCGCCTCGAGTCCGTGGCGCAGACGCAGCGCGACCGGTTCATCGAGCACCGCATTCTCCACGGCCAATGCGGCGCCCTGGCTGCGTCGTTCGCCCCGGCCCCACAGCGGCGCCGTGGGATGGATGTCGAAGGCCGCCAGGCGCGCCGCCAGCTCCTCGTCGAACGGTTGCGGGCCAAACACGCTGCGGCTGCCGTCCAGCATCCAGACCTCGCCGTCGAGGCCGCGGTCCCAGCTGCCCGCCGCGACGCGCGCCGCCAGTACCCGGTTGAACAGTTCCGAACGGGCTGCCGACAGCAGCATCGAGCGTTCCTCGCGACGCACGCGCCGGCCGGAAAACATCGCCAGCGCCTTGCCGACGTTGCCGCCGCCGTGGCCGAAGCGCTGTCCCCCGAATCCGTTCGGCACGCCACGCGCGTGGATCGCGCGCAGTCGCGCCTCGATGGCTTCGCGTTCTCCGCGCACCGCGCGCAGCACCAGGACGAAACGGTTGCCCGCCAGCGCGCCGCGCGGCAGCTTGCGCGCGTGGCGGGTCGCGTCGAGCACCCGCAGCGCCTCGCCGGAACCGGCGTCCTCGAAGGCGAGCAGGTCCGGCGGCGGCGCCTCCCGCCCGGGCAGCTGCACCGTGAAGCGCTGGCGCGTGAGCGCGTGGCGGTCCTTGATCCCGGCATAGCCGACGGCCGCCTCCGGCACGCCCGCCCACTGCGCGATCCTGCGCGCCACGAAGGCGGTGTTGAGCGCGCGCTTCTCGACGGTCAGCAGCAGGTGTTCTCCGGCGCCGCTGGCCTGGAATGCGTCGATCTCCTCGACGACGAAATCCTCGGGCGCCTGGCGGATGCTCGCATGCAGCACGGGGGCGCCGTGGGCCCGCAGGGGTGCAGCCGCGGCCTCACTCATGCGCGCACGAGCAGGCAGGTCGCCATCGCGGCGATGCCCTCGCCGCGCCCGGTGAAGCCCATGCGTTCGCTGGTCGTCGCCTTGACGCTGATGTCGTCCATGCCGACGCCGAGTTCGTCGGCGATCAGCGCGCGCATGGCCGGCGCATGCGGCCCGACCCTGGGACGTTCGCAGACCACGGTCACGTCGGCATTGCCCACGCGCCAGCCGCGCTCGCGCAGCAGCTCGTTGCAGTGGCGCAGGAATACGCGGCTGTCGGCTCCCTTCCAGCGCGGGTCGGAAGGCGGGAAGTGGATTCCGATGTCGCCCAGCGCCAGCGCGCCGAGCATGGCGTCGCACAGCGCGTGCAGCACTACGTCGCCATCGCTGTGCGCGAGCACGCCGCGTTCGTGCGGCACGCGCACGCCACCGATCATCACGTGGTCGCCGTCGCCGAAGGCATGGACGTCGTAACCCTGGCCGATCCTCATGTTCACGGCAGGAACAGCTCCACGATCCGGTTCATGTCGACATGGCGGATGAGGCCGGAGGCCTCGGCGGCCACGCGCGGGTCTGCGAACAGTCCCTCGCCGGCCAACTCGCCAACGCGACGGAACGCGTTTCCGACGGCCTGGTCGGCACTGCCGTCGCGGAACGCCCGGCGCGCCGGCTCGGCGCAGTCCTCCGCCAGCAGCCGCTCCATGACGGCGCCCATGCCGTGGTTGGCCTCCTCGCGCTGTGCGCCGGTCGGCTGGGGCAGGTCCTGCAGTTCCGGATGCAGCGAGATCGCCGAGAACATCCAGCGCACCAGGGCGCGCCGGTCGTCGGCCGTCGTCGCCTCCACCACGCAGGCCTCAAGGTCGCCCGCGCCCTCCTGCGCCGCGGCCGGGTGGGCCGCCGTCGCGATCATCGCGAACATCGCCGCTGCCGCCAATCGCCTCATCCGTTCTCTCCGTGCAGGGTCCGCCGGGCGAGCAGGAATTCGAAGCGCGCCAGGTCGCTGGTGGTGGTGATCTTGA
>JAEXTE010000365.1 GCA_023453655.1 Pseudomonadota bacterium | reverse complement strand
GGCTCACCGCCTGCGCCTGCAGCAGCGACCCGCCCCAGTCGCGGGCCAGCGCCGCGGTCAGCGCGGGCGGCACATCATCGTCGACCATCGAGGCGATACACAGCAGGCGGCATTCCGGCCGTTCCAGCTCGATGCCCGCATAGGCCTCGCGCATCGCCAGCCCGCTCTCGTCGCGCCAGTGGCGGAACGCGAACAGCGCGGTCGCCTCGTCGGCATCGGGCAGCGCGCGGCGGGTGCCGGTGAGCCGCGCGTCGCGTTGCCAGGGCACGACATCCGGCCAGTCGCGACCGGGCAGCTGCGCATGCCATGGCGCGGGCGGCAGTGGATTGACCAACACCAGGGCAGCGGCCGCGGCGGCGCAGGCGGCGGCGAGCAGGCCGCCGAGGCGGGCGCCGACCACGGCGCGAGGACGCGGCAGGCGCTCGAGGCCCGCGCGAACCTGCGCGAGGTAGTCGTCGAATCCGGTCAGCGCCAGGCCACCCGGCGCCGGCTGCAGGTCCGGCGTTTCCACGCGCAGCTGCGGCGTTTCGAACACGCCGCGCCAGACGGCCCATTCCCAGCCGCCACCGCCGCCGCCGTGGACCATCAGCACCGACCGGATCGTTTCACCCAAGCAGTTCCGCCTCCAGCGTCACCGGCACCGCGCTGAGCGCACGCGAGACCGGACAGTTCTGCTTGGCATCCTCGGCGATCTCGCGGAACTTCGCCGCGTCCAGGCCGGGGACCCGCGCCTTCATCTTCAGCCGGATCGCGCTCAGCGACGGCCCGCCTTCCATCGACAGGTCGACCTCGGCGCTGCCGTCCAGCGATTCGGGCGGATGCCCGGCTTCGCTCAGCTTGGCCGACAGGGCCATGGTGAAGCAGCCGGCATGCGCGGCGGCGATCAGCTCCTCCGGATTGGTGCCCTTCTCGTCGCCGAAGCGGCTGTTGAATCCGTAGCGCGTGCCGTCAAGCAGGCCGCTGGCCGGGGTCGTCAGCGTGCCGCGGCCGCTCTTGAGGTCGCCTTCCCAGTGGGCGCTGGCCTTGCGCGAAATACCCATCGTGTCGCTCCGTGTCGGGGAAAGCGGCCAGCGTACGGAGCGCCGCGTTACTTCCGCGTATGGCGCTGGTCCGCGCAGCGGCGCGTCTGCTGCGTCGCAACGCGCCCGCCGCCGCGCGACGCGCTAAGGTGTCCGCCCGCCATGACCGCCCCTCGAGCGAACGCTCGAACGGCAGCGTTCCTCCCGCGGACAGCCATGACGGCGCCATGCGGACCACCGCAGGGGCCCGGCCATGCGCGCCGGCCTTCCCGCGTCGTCGTCCGCCCATCCGGCGCCGGACACCGGCGCGAGCCCACCAGGGAGGACACGGCACCATGCCCCACTCGACACAGCAGATCCGCAACGTGGCCCTCGCGGGCCACCCCGGCGCCGGCAAGACCACCCTGTTCGAAGCCCTGCTGCATGCCGGCGGCGCGATCCAGACGGCAGGCACGGTCGAACGCGGGACCACGGTCTCCGACTTCGACCCGATCGAGAAGCAGCGCGGCCACTCCATCGACGCCGCCATCGCCAGCTTCGACGCCCGGACCGGCGACGGCCGGTCCCTTCACCTCAACCTGTTCGACCTGCCGAGCTATCCGGACTTCCGCGGCCCGGCCCTGGCCGCGCTGGCGGTCGTGGACACCGCCCTGGTGGTGGTCGATGCGGCCGGCGGGGTCGAGTACGGCACCCGGCGGCTGATGGCGCGCGCCAGCGAGCGCGGCCTGTGCCGGTCGATCGTGGTCAACCGCATCGATGCCGAAGGCGCCGATCCCGGCCGCGTGCTGGAACTGCTGCGCGAGGCCTTCGGCCCGGAAGTGCTGCCGCTCAACCTGCCTGCCGACGACGGCAGCCGCGTGGTCGACTGCTTCGGCAGCGACCAGGGCGAGAGCGACCTGGGCCCGG
Source organism: Pseudomonadota bacterium (assembly GCA_023453655.1). GTDB lineage: Bacteria > Pseudomonadota > Gammaproteobacteria > Xanthomonadales > Xanthomonadaceae > Luteimonas > Luteimonas composti. The sequence goes on along the minus strand of JAEXTE010000365.1, from coordinate 3,157 downwards.
TCGCGGACTGGCACCGGCGCATCCTCGACCAGGTGGTGGAGATCAACGAGACGGTGATGGACCACTACCTGGAACTGGGCGAAGACGGCCTGTCGGGCAGCGAACTGCACGAGGCCTTCGAGCAGTGCCTGCGCGAGGGACACCTGGTGCCGGTCTGCTTCGCCTCGGCGCGCAGCGGCGTCGGCATCGATGCGCTGCTGGACATCGCTGCCCGCCTGTTCCCGCATCCGGGCGAGGCCAATCCCCCGCCCTTCATGAAGGGCGAGGGCAGCGCCGCGCAAGCTTTCGCGACCGCACCGGACCCGGACGCGCACGTGGTCGCCGACGTGTTCCGCATCGTCCACGACCCCTTCGTCGGCAAGCTGGGCGTGTTCCGCGTCTACCAGGGCACGCTGCGCAAGGACAGCCAGCTCTTCGTCGACGACGGGCGCAAGCCGTTCAAGGTCGGCCACCTGTACCGGCTGCGCGGGCGCGAGCACGTGGAGATCGACCAGGCGGTGCCCGGCGACATCGCCGCGATCGCCAAGGTCGAGGACCTGCACCTGGATGCGGTGCTGCACGACAGCCACGACGAAGACCACATCCACCTGGCGCCGGTCGCCTTCCCGAAGCCGATGTTCGGGCTGGCGGTCAGCGCCGGCAGCCGCGGCCAGGAGCAGAAGCTGGCGACCGCGCTGCATCGGCTGGCCGAGGAGGATCCCTGCTTCCAGGTCGAGCACGAGGACGAAACCAACGAAACGGTGATCCGGGGCCTGTCCGACCTGCACCTGCGGGTCAACCTGGAACGCCTGCGCGACCGGTTCGGCGTGGAGGTCGACACGCGCCCGCCGCGCATCGCCTATCGCGAAACCATCTCCACCGGCGCCGAAGGACACCACCGGCACAAGAAGCAGACCGGCGGCGCCGGCCAGTTCGGGGAGGTGTCGCTGCGGGTGGAGCCGCTGCCGCGCGGGGCGGGTTTCGAGTTCGTCGACGAGGTCAAGGGCGGGGTGATCCCGGGCCAGTTCCTGCCGGCGGTCGAGAAGGGCGTGCGCCAGGTGCTGCGCTCGGGCGCGATCTCGGGCCATCCCATGCAGGACCTGCGGGTGGTGGTGCACGACGGCAAGCACCATCCGGTCGACAGCAAGGAAGTCGCCTTCGTCGCCGCCGGGCGCAAGGCCTTCCTCGATGCGATCGGCAAGGCCGCGCCGCTGGTGCTCGAGCCCATCGTCGACCTGGCGGTGCACGCGCCGGAACAGGCGATGGGCGACATCAGCGGCAGCCTCGCCGGCAAGCGCGCGCGCATCAACGGCACCGACGCCACCGGCAGCGGCGAGATCGCGATTACCGCCCAGGTGCCGCTGTCCGAGCTGGAAGGTTATGCCGCGGAGCTGAAGTCGATCACCGCCGGGCGCGGCCGCTACAGCCTGGATTTCAGCCACTACGAGGCGGTTCCGCCGCAGGTCCAGCAGGCGCTGGTGGCGGCGTATTCGCCCCGCCACGACGACGATTGAGCGCGCGTTCGATGGCCCCCGCCGTTGCCGCCGCGCTGGCCGACGCGATCCTCGTCCTGCACGTGGGCGTGGTCGCGTTCGTGGTGCTGGGCGCGCTGGCGGTCCTGGCCGGCGGCCCGCTCGGCTGGCGCGTGGTCCGCCGACGCGGGCTGCGCGCCACCCACCTCGGGCTGGTGCTGGCGATCGCACTGCAGGCCTGGCTGGGGCGTCTGTGCCCGCTCACGACCTGGGAGCAGGCGTTGCGAATCCGAGCCGGGCAGCACACTTACGGCGGTTCCTTCGTGCAGCACTGGCTATCGCGGCTGATCTTCTTCGAGGCGCCCTGGTGGGCATTCGTCCTGGGCTACAGCGCGTTCGCCGCGCTCGTGCTCGGCGCCTGGTGGCGCTGGCCACCCTTCCGGCGGCGGTCGCGGACCGGACCGGCGCACTGACGCACAACTGCCCGCGGACGCTTTTTTTTCGCGGTTTCCTATTGGCGAGGCCTTGCGGATGCCCTACATTGCGCCTGCCGGCACGTTCGGCCAGATCAGAACGCAGACCACACAGACGAGGGAACACACACCCATGGCAAAGAAGAAGGCCCCGACCAAGAAGGCGGCTGCTCCGAAGAAGGCTGCCAAGCCTGCTGCCCCCAAGCCGATCAAGGAAGCCCTGAGCAAGTCGGGCCTGGTCGCGCACATCGCCGACGCCACCAGCGTCGCGGCGAAGGACATCCGTGCGGTGCTGGGCGCGCTCGAAGGCGCGATCCACGCTTCGCTCAACAAGAAGGGCGCGGGCAGCTTCACCCTGCCGGGCGTGGCCAAGTTCAGCGCGGTCAACGTGCCGGCCAAGCCGAAGCGCAAGGGCATCAACCCGTTCACCAAGGAAGAGCAGTGGTTCGCCGCCAAGCCCGCCTCGGTGAAGGTCAAGGTGCGCCCGCTGAAGAAGCTCAAGGACGCCGCCGCCTGATCGCCGGCGAACTCGAAGCGACATCCGGAACGGGACGGCGATTGCCGTCCCGTTTCCTTTTGGGGGGTTAGGATGCGCGCATCCCCCACTGGACGACACCCATGAGCCTCAACGGATTCCTCGACCACCTGCTCAAATCCGCGGCGCCGACCACGCTGTCGGACAAGGACGGCCGCGGCGGCCTCGGCGGCATGCTGGGATCGGATTTCGGCAAGGGCGCGATGACCGGCGGCGCCCTGGGCCTGCTGCTGGGACGCAACAAGACCAGCCGCAAGCTCGCCACCTACGGCGGCCTGGCCGCGCTCGGCATGATGGCCTACCGCGCCTATGGCGACTACCGCGCGCAGCAGGGCGCGCCGGTGCAGCCGCAGACGGTCGATCGGCTGCCGCCGCCGCAGGCCAACCTGCATGCCGAGGCGATCCTGCGCGCCCTGGTCGCCGCGGCCAAGGCCGACGGCCACATCGACGCGCGCGAGCGCGAGGTGATCGAAGGCGAATTCGCACGGATGGCGCCGGGCGCGGACGTGCAGCAGTGGATGAAGGCCGAGCTGGACAAGCCGCTCGACCCGGCCGAGGTGGCGCGCGCGGGGTCCACGCCCGAGATCGCCTCGGAGATGTACCTGGCCAGCCTGGTCGCGGCCGACGACCAGAACTTCATGGAACGCGCCTACCTCGACGAACTCGCGCGCCAGCTGGGGCTGGACGAGGCGCTGAAG
>JAEXTE010000354.1 GCA_023453655.1 Pseudomonadota bacterium | reverse complement strand
ACGCAGCGTCGGGGACTGGCACCGCACCGCATTGCATTTTCGCGACCGGCGAGCCGGTTCGCGCCCACGGCGAGGCGAGGCTGTGCCGCCCCGCTGAAGGCACCGTGCGGGCACCTGCGACACAATGCCCGCCGACGATGTTCCCGGGAGCGCGCATGGCAACCACCCACTGGCTTCGGACCCCGCTGCTCGCCGCGATGCTGGCAACCACCGCATCGGCATCCGCAGGCGGCACCGACGAACGTCCGCGCGCCCGCGAAGCGGGCGTGACCATCGGCGTGCTGGCGCCCGGCCCGCGCAACGCCATCGTCGACGTCGCCGGCGTGGCAGTGGGCCATGCCACGGTGATCGAAGGCGACCGCATCCGCACGGGCGTTACCGCGATCGTGCCGCACCCGGGCGACCTGTATCGCGAGCGCGTGCCGGCGGCGATCGTGGTCGGCAACGGCTACGGCAAGCTGCTCGGGATGACCCAGGTCGACGAACTCGGCGAACTGGAAACGCCGATCCTGCTCACCGGCACGCTGGGCGTCTGGCGCGCGGCCGATGCGCTGGTGGACTGGCAGCTGGCGCGGCCCGGAATGGAGCAGGTGCGCTCGCTGAACCCGGTGGTGGGCGAAACCAACGACGGCTACCTCAACGATATCCGTGCCCGCCCGCTGCGGCCGGAGCACGTGCGCCAGGCGCTGGAGACCGCGTCGGTCCACAACGTCGAGGAGGGCGCCGTCGGGGCCGGCACCGGCACGGTCGCGTTCGGCTGGAAGGGCGGGATCGGCACCAGTTCGCGCCGGCTCGATCCGGCCCGGGGCAGCTACACCGTGGGCGTGCTGGTGCAGAGCAACTACGGCGGCCGGCTGACGATCGGTGGGGTCGCCCTGGATGGCCTGCGGCCGCAGCCCGTCGCAGCGCGCGAGGCGCCTCCGGCCAGCGGGGACGGCAGCATCATGATCGTGGTCGCCACCGACGCCCCGCTCGATGCGCGCCTGCTCCGGCGCCTGGGCACGCGGGCGCTGCTGGGCCTGGGCCGCACAGGCTCGTCGATGAGCAACGGTTCGGGCGACTACGTGATCGCCTTCTCCACCGCGCCGGGCCTGCGTGGCAGCCGCGCCGGCGATGGCGCGGGTGGGGAGGTGTTGCCCAACGACGCGATGACGCCGCTGTTCGACGCGGTGGCCGAGGCCACGGAGGAGGCCATCGTCAATTCGCTGTTCCGGGCGCGCGACATGGACGGCCATCGCGGTGCGGTGCAGGCCCTGCCGCTGGAGCGCGCGCTGCCGCTGCTGCGTCGCGAGGGCCAAGATGCCGCGTCGCCGCGGTAGCGGCGCCCGGTCGGCTCAGCGCCGGTAGATCCAGTGCCGCGACACCAGGAAGCCGAGCAGGCCCAGCGCGACCTCCACTGCCGGCTTGGCCAGCCAGGCCCATTTCAGCCCCAGCACGTCGTCGACCGCGCCCATGGCGAAGGTGCTGATGGCCGTGGTGCACAGCCACATCACCGCGAAGCGCTGGAACTGCACCCGCCCCATCGCCGTGTCGTCGCCGGCGAAGGTGAACTTGCCGTTGAGCCAGTAGCCGAGCAGGGCGCCGCTCACGCGGCCGGTGATGTTGGCCGGCTCGATCAGCATGCCCAGGTGCGACAGCCAGACCGTCACGCCCCAGTCGACCAGGTACTGCAGGCCGCCGATCGCAAGATAGTGGCCGCCCTGGCGGCGCAGGCTCATCGGCTGCGCTCCTGCGGCGGGATGGGGCTGCGTGCGGTCATGGCCCGCAAAGGGTAGCGCCATCCGGGTTAAGGGAACATCCGGCCTTGCGCCATGGGTCCGGGCCTGGCCCGTTTCCGCGTACTGCATGGGATCGACTTAGAATTCGGGTCTGCCACCCGTGGAAGCCGCATGAGCCATCCCCTGCACGTCGTCATCCTCGCCGCCGGCGAGGGCAAGCGCATGAAGTCCTCGCTGCCCAAGGTCCTGCAGAAGGTGGCGGGCCGGCCCATGCTCGCGCATGTGGTCGCCACCGCGCGTGCGCTGGGTCCCGCGGGCATCCACGTGGTCTACGGCCACAACGGCGACCAGGTGCGGGCCGCGTTCGCCGACCAGGACGACCTGCACTGGGCCGAACAGGCGCGCCAGCTCGGCACCGGCCACGCGGTGCAGCAGGCGATGCCGGGCGTACCGGACGATGCGCGCGTGCTGGTGATGTACGGCGACGCGCCGCTGTTCACCGCCGGCACGCTGCAGCGGCTGCTCGCGGCCGGCGGCCGGCTGGCCTTGCTTGCCACCCAGCTCGACGACCCGACCGGCTACGGCCGCATCCTGCGCGACGCGCAGGGCAACGTGGCCGGCGTGGTGGAGGAGAAGGACGCCAGCGACGAACAGCGCGCCATCCGCCTGGTCAACACCGGCGTGATCGCCGCCGACGCCACGGCCTTGAAGGGCTGGCTGTCGCGCCTGTCCAACGACAACGCGCAGGGCGAGTACTACCTGACCGACGTGGCCGGGATGGCCGCCGCGGACTTCACCGCCGCCGAGCTGGTGGTGGTCGAGGACGCGCGCGAGACCGAAGGTGCCAACGATCCCTGGCAGCTGGCCCAGCTCGAGCGCGCCTACCAGCAGCGCGCGGCGCGTGCGCTGTGCCTGCAGGGTGCGCGGCTGGCCGACCCGGCGCGCATCGACATCCGCGGAGAGGTCGTCGTCGGACGCGATGTCGAGATCGACGTGGACGTGGTGCTCGAAGGGCGCGTGGAACTCGGTGACGGCGTGCGCGTGGGTCCGTTCACGCGGCTGCGCGACGTGGTGCTGGCCGCGGGCACGGAGGTGCGCGCGCACTGCGACCTGGAAGGGGCGCGCACCGAAGGCGCGGCGATCATCGGCCCCTTCGCGCGCCTGCGCCCGGGCACGGTGCTGGCCGATGGCGTGCACGTGGGCAACTTCGTCGAAACCAAGAACGCGCGCCTGGGCGAAGGCAGCAAGGCCAACCACCTCACCTACCTGGGCGACGCCGTGGTCGGCGCGAAGGTGAACATCGGCGCGGGCACCATCACCTGCAACTACGACGGTGCGAACAAGTCGACCACCACCATCGGAGATGGCGCATTCATCGGCTCCAATGCGGCGCTGGTGGCTCCGGTCGCGATCGGCGCGGGCGCGACCATCGGCGCGGGTTCGGTGATCGGCATGGACGCGGCGCCAGGCAAGCTCACCGTCGCGCGTGCGCGGCAGGTGACGATTGAGGGGTGGGAGCGGCCGCAGAAGAAGGTGTAGGAGCAACAGCGTGCGGCGGCAGGTTCTGTCGCGCGTGCGGACGCGTTTGTCCCGAAGGGGCAAGCATCCGCGTTGTGGCACGACAGATGCAACAGTGCGCGGCCGTCAGTTTCTCGCGCGTGCGGACGCGTTCTTCCCGCATGCGGCTGATGGTTACGTTTGGCCGGGCAGTACCAGCGACACGCACAGGCCGCCGCCGTTGCGGTTGAGCAACGCGATGCGGCCGCCGTGGGCCTCGGCGATCTCGCGCGCCAGCGCCAGTCCCAGGCCGGTGCCGCTGCGCTTGGTCGAGTAGAACGGCAGCAGCGCATTGGCCAGGACGGCTTCGTTCATCCCGCTGCCGCGGTCGAGCACGTCGATGCGCCAGCCTTCGCCGATCCGGCGCACGGACATCGACACCGCCTCGTGCGGCGAGCCGGACTCGTGCGCGTTCTTGAGCAGGTTCAGCAGCGCCTGTTCCACCTGGGCGGGATCGAATCGCACCACCTCGTCGGGCACCACGCCCTCGATCGCGAACTCCACCTGGCTGCGCAGTTTCTCCACGAACCCGGCCAACGGCACCGGCTCGCCGCGCGGCGTCGGCAGCTTGGCGAAGCGCGCGTAGTCGCGCAGGAAGCCTTCCAGGTGGCGCGCGCGCTCCTCGATGGTGGCCAGGGCCAGCGGCAGCTTCTCGTGCTGGCCGCGGCGCAACAGCTCGGCGCCGGAATGGGCCAGCGAGGCGATCGGCGCCAGCGAATTGTTGAGCTCGTGGCTGATCACCCGGATCACCTTCTTCCAGGTATGCACTTCCTGGCGGCGCAGCTCGGCGGTCATCTGCCGCAGCAGGATCAGTTCGTGCTGGCGGCCGTTGAGGCGGAACATGCGCCGCGCCAGATGGTAGATGTCCTCGTGCTCCTCGTCGCCGACGGTGAACATGCCGTCGCCGCCGCGGGCGAAGGCCTCGCCCACCGCCGGCGGCGCGTCATGCAGCAGCTCGTCGAGCGAGCGCCCCTCGAGCTTGCGGCCGTCGCCCAAGGTGCGGCGTGCGGCGATGTTGGCCAGCACCACGCGCTGGCCCGGGTCGAGCAGCAGCATCGACACCGGCGTGTTCTGCACCATCGTGTCGAGCAGCAGTTCGCGCTGCACCAGCGACAGGCGCTGCTCGCGCAGCGCCTGGCCGAGTTCGTTGTGCGCGTTGACCAGTTCGATCAGGTCGCCGTAGCGGTCCCAGGTGATGCCGAAGCTGAAATCGCCGTCGCGGTAGCCGGCCACCGTGCCGGTCAGCGCGCGGATCAGCGCCCGCAGCGGCACGAAGGTACGCCAGACCACGATGCCCATGAACCCGCCGCTGGCCAGCGTTGCCGCCACGGCGGCCAGCCACGCCGGCACCCAGGTCGACAGCAGCGCGGTAAGTGCGGCGGCGGAGGCGACCGCCAGCACCACCAGCGCCACCATGCGGATCGCCAGCGGCAGGACGCGGAGGATGCGCATGTCAGCCGCGCGGGATGCCGTAGCGGTCCAGGCGCCGGTACAGCGCCTGCCGCGACATGCCGAGCTCGGCGGCGGCCTGCGCCAGCACGCCACCGGCACGCTGCAGCGCGGCCTCGATCGCGGTGCGGTCGGGATCGTCGCCGTGGCCGGGCGCCACGCCGTCCGGCGGTGGCGACAGGCCCAGCGCCGCCGCGTCGATCCGCTCGCCCGACAGCAGCGCCGCGCGCTGCACGGCATTGCGCAGTTCGCGCACGTTGCCCGGCCAGGGATGTTGCAGCAGGGCGCGCTCGGCCGCGGGGCTGAACTGGTGTCCGGCCGGCAGGAAGTGGCGGGCCAGCGGCAGGATGTCGCGCGGGCGCCGGGCCAGCGCCGGCAGGCGCAGTTCGATGCCGTTGAGGCGGTAGTACAGGTCCTCGCGGAAGCTGCCCTCGCCGATCATCGCGGCGAGATCGGCATTGGTCGCGCTCACCACGCGCACCTTGACGCTGCGCTCCTGGTTGCCGCCCAGGCGCTGGAAGCGCCCGGTCTCCAGGACGCGCAACAGCTTGACCTGCCCGGCAGGGGGCAGGGTGCCGATCTCGTCGAGGAACAGGGTGCCGCCATCGGCGGCCTCGAACTTGCCGGTCCGCGCCTTGTTGCCCGCGCCGGTGTAGGCGCCCGGTTCGGCGCCGAACAGCTCGGCCTCGATCAGTTCGCTCGGCAGCGCGCCGCAGTTCACCGCCACGAACGGACCGGACTTGACCGCCGAGTTGTGGTGGATGATCTCGGCGTACTTCTCCTTGCCCGCCCCGTTGGGTCCGGTGATGAGCACCGGCAGGTCCGAACGCGCCACCTGCAGTGCCAGCGACAGTACCGTTTCGCTGGCGACGTCGTCGTAGACCAGGCCGCGCAGGTCGTGCTGGCGCGCGAGCGCCTCGCGGCGCCCGCGTTCGCCGGCACTGCGCGCGGCCAGTTCCCGGCGCGTCTCGACCAGCTCCAGCAGGTTGTTCACCGCGGCCAGCAGCTTGTGGTCGTCCCAGGGCTTGCCGATGTAGTCGGCAGCGCCGGCCTTGACCAGGTCGACCGCCGACTCCAGCCGCGTCCAGGCGGTGAGCAGGATGACCGGCATGTCCGGATGCTCGGCGCGGATCTGCCGGAACAGCGCCACGCCTTCGTCGCCGGAGGTGGTGTCGGCATGGAAGTTCATGTCCTGGATCACCAGGTCCACGCCGCCCTGGCGCAGCACTTCCAGGCCCGCGTCGGGAGTCTCGGCGCGCAGCACGTCGATCTCGTGCAGTGAGAACAGCAGTTCGAGTGCGGTGCCGACGGACGGGTTGTCGTCGATGACCAGAAGGGTGGGCATGGCGGGAGGGGTGCGGACCAGTGCGTATCCTAGCGACGTTCAGTCGCCGGCGGCGCGGTGGCCGTAGCTGAGTACGCGGGTGATGCTCCAGCGCCCCTCGTGCAGCCGCCACACCATGGTGAAGTCCGCCAGGCCGTCGCAGGCGCGGCCGGCGCTGTCGCAGAAGCGGTGCCGCCCCTGCGAGATCGCTCCGAAGCCCGCCACCGGATGCACCTGCAGGCTGCCCTCGACCAGTTGGCGCGTGTAGCGCCCGCAGGCATGGCGCCGGGTGTTGTCGAGCATCGCCTCGCGGGTCCAGGTGACCCCGCCATTGTCGTGGTAGAACTCGACGGCGGGATCGAAGTGATCCGCGTGCCGCTCCAGCTGCGCCGGGTCGGCGCAGCGGTTGAAGGCGTCGAACACTTCGGCGTCCAGCGCCGCGATCGTCGCCTTCAGAGAAAGGGTGGCGGGCTCTCCGCCGGCGCCGGCGTCGGCGGAGAGGCCGAGTCCCGCCAGCAGCAGGGCCGCATCGGCGGTCCGGCTGCGTCGAACGGATCGCGGCGCCACTGTCGTCTTCCTCAGACGCTGCGGGTGGCGATGGCCGGCGGCACCGATGCCGCGCGGCGGGCGGGGCCCAGCACCGAGATCTGGCCCAGCAGCCACAGCGCCAGTGCGCCCAGCGGCAGGTAGTACAGCGGCAGGCGGGCCAGTTCGTACTCGCTCATCAGCACCTGGTTGATGCCGTAGGCGGCGAGCATGCCGAGCACGATGCCGATGCTGGCCAGCAGGAAGTTCTCGGTCTGGAAGTAGCGCAGGATCTGGCCCTTGGTCGCGCCCAGTGCGCGCCGCACGCCGATCTGCTTGGTGCGCTGCTGCACCCAGAAGCTGGCCAGGCCGATGATGCCCAGCGAGGTGATGAACAGCAGGCCGAGGCAGACGATCCCCAGCAGCCAGGCCATCGCCTTCGGCGCCTGGTAGAACTCCGCGCGCAGGGCCTGCATGTCCTTGGTGTTCTCCTCGAGCACGATGCGCCGGGGGCCGCTGCTGCGCAGGGCCTCGGTGGCCGCGGCGAGGACTTCGGCGCGGCGCTCGGGCGCGGTGCGGATCACGTAGTTGCCGCCCACCGCGTAGGTCGGCCGGATCGGGAACACCATGCTGTACTCGCGGGCCTCCGGGCCGCCCTGCAGGCTGGGCCGCACCAGGTGCTCGACCACGCCGACGATGCGGATCGGATCGTCGCCCCAGCTGTAGAAGCTCTTGCCCACCGCCTCCTCGCCCGGGAACAGGCGCTCGGCCATCTTGCGGGTGATGACCGCGCCGGGAATGCGCACCGGTCCTTCGGCCTGGTCGACCGCCTCGAACTCCAGGAACTCGTCGGGCTGGAACCAGCGCCCGGACACCAGGCGCAGCCCCAGCGTGTCCATGAACCGGTCGTCGGCCATGTACACCGTCGCCACCATATTCGACTGGGTCTGCTCGGTGCTCAGGCGCACGCCGCTGTTCCAGGACGAGTTGGTAAAGGGCACCTGGTTCATCACGGTGGCGTCGGTCACGCCGGGCAGTCCGCGCAGCGCCGCGAGGTCGGTGCGGGTCCGCGCGGCGGCATTCTCGTCGTTGCCGATGCCGGTGATCTGCACGCGCACCAGCTCGTCCTCGGCCAGGCCGCTGGGCTCGTTCACGAAGGTAATGCGCTCGCCGATCATGAACAGCGCGTTGCAGATGATCGCGCAGGTCAGGGCGATCTCGAGCACGATCAGGGTGGCGGCGGTCTTGTGCCGCATCAGGGTGGAGAGGATCGGACGGATTTCCATGGCTGTCTCCGGAATGCGGCGGCGTTACTGCGACTTGAGCTGCAGCGCGGGGGTGACCTGCATCGCCCGCCAGGCCGGGAGCACGCCGGCGAACAGGCTGGCGACGATGGCGAGGACGAAGGTGGTCAGGAGCATGGCCGGATCCAGGTGGGCGAGCTCGGCGTAGCTGGCAGGCTGCTGGCGCACCGCCCACAGCCCGAGCAGGGCCAGTC
>JAEXTE010000228.1 GCA_023453655.1 Pseudomonadota bacterium | reverse complement strand
GTGTCCTGGGCATGGGCGAGCGAAGCGCCGCCGAGCAGGAGGGCGGCAACGGTGGTGGTCAACAGCTTGGAACGCATGGATGTCTCCTGGTGGGGGAATGAGCGGATTGCTCGACCGCGGGCCCGGGCGCAAAGCCGGGCTGCTGCGGCGTTCCAGGAAGATGGGTGTTCTACTTCTGCACCAAAGTACGCGATTCTGGATTCTTTATCCCAGAATCACGGCTAATACGCGGTCGGTCAACGCAGCTGCAGCAGTTGCGCGCCGTCGCAGAGCACGCTGCCACCGCTGTCCGCGCGCGGCACCGGATGGCCCCCGGTGAACGCGGAGAACGCCGGCAGCACGGTGATCCGCGGCCGCATCCAGAACAGCGGATGGCGGCCGATCCCCGGCAGGCGCAGGACAGGATGGACGTGGCCGCACAGCACGTGCTTTGCGGACGGCCCCGGCGACGGTGCATGGCGAAGTTCGAAAGGCCCGTCGACCACGCCTTCGGGCAGGCGCTCCACGCCTGCAGCCGCCGGGTCGAGGGCGCGATCGTGGTTGCCGGGCACGACGGCGACCGCGACGTCCCGGTGGGCATCGCGGAAGTCACGCCACGCGGCGTCCACCGCCGCGGTCCGCCTGGCGTGCAGGAAATCGCCGAGGATCCACAGCGAACGGGCGCCACTGCGCGCCAGCAGCCGCGCGAGGCGCCCGAGGTCCTGGGCGGTCCCGCCGGTCGGTACCGCGATGCCGGCGGTGCGGAAGGTATCGCCCTTGCCCAGGTGCAGGTCGGCGATGAGCAGTCGCCCGCGCGCGGGCCAGTACAGGGCGCGGTCGGCGAACAGCCGCACCGGCTCCCCGGCGATGGCCAGGTCCAGCGTCTCATCCATGGCGCTTTTCCAGGCGTTCGGCGACGCGCTGCACGCGCGTGCGCCAGTCCTCGCTGCTGAGCGTGCCACGCATGCCTTCGGCCCACAGCGGAAACGACAACGGGGTGAGCGTCTTCGGATGGTGCAGGTCGATGCGCGCGGCATGGCAGCGCTCGAGCACCGCCTGCAGCGCGCGCACCTCGAGCTGGGCCTCGAAGACCTCGCGCTCGGCCTGCTCGAGCAGCAGGTGGCCCGGATCGTGTCGCTGCAGTACGTCGAACAGCAGGCCGCTGGACGCCTGCAGCTGGCGCAGGCTGCGCAGCGCGCGCCCCGGCAGCGATGGCGGCAACAGGCCCGCCACGCGCGCGATCTCGCGGAACTGGCGCCGCGCCAGCTCGCCCAGGTTGGCGCCGTCGCGCAGGTCGTCGAACAGCCGGGCGGGATCGAGCAGGGCGCGCAGCGTGTCCGCGTCCATCTGCGTCTGCGCGTGCGCGGTCAGCGCCAGGCCGTAGTCGTTGACCGCAAACCCGAACGTGTTGGGCGCCAGCCGGCTCCAGCGCAGCGCCAGCAGCGCGGCCAGCCCTTCGTGCACGCCGCGGCCGGCGAAGGGATACACGAACAGATGCCAGCCTTCGCGCGTTTTCGCGAACTCCGCCAGCAGGCCATCCGCAGCCGGCAGCGCGGAAATCCGGGCCTGCAGCTCGAGCAGCGGGCCCAGCGCGTGCAGCTCGGGGCTGTCGCGCGGGCCGGCCAGCACCTGCGCCACGCGCGCGCCGAGTTCGCTGGACATCGGCATGCGCCCGCCCTGCCAGCGCGGCACGATGCCGTCGGCCTTCTTCGCCACGCGCACGTAGGCGGTCATGTCCTGCAGGCGCACGAGTTCGAGCGTGCGGCCGGCGAACTGGAAACGGTCGCGCGGGCGCAGGCGCGAGAGGAAACTCTCTTCCACGCTGCCCAGGCTGCCGCCGCGCAGCAGCTTGACCTGCAGCGCGCCGTCGCTGGTGATCGTGCCGATCGACAGGCGATGGCGCTGCGCGATGCGGCGGTCCGTCACGCGGTAGATCCCGTCGTCGTCCACCACCACCCGCGTGTACTCGGGATAATGCTGCAGCGCTTCGCCGCCCTGCACGATGAAGGCCAGCACCGCCTGCCACTGCGCGTCGCCGAGCGCGGCGAAGGCGTGGGTGCCGCGGACTTCCGCGAGCAGCGCGTCGGGCCGGAAGCCGCCGCCCAGCGCCAGCGTGACGCAATGCTGGGCCAGCACGTCGAGCGAGAGTCGCGGCGGCAGGCGCGCTTCGACCTGGCCCTCGCGCAGCGCCTCGCGCGCGGCGGCGTACTCGGCCAGCTCCAGCGCGTGCGTCGGCGCGCACAGGATGTGCCCGGCCTCGCCGGGACGATGTCGCGCGCGGCCGGCGCGTTGCAGCAGTCGCGCCATGCCCTTGGGACTGCCGATCTGGATCACCTGGTCGACGGCGGGGAAGTCGACGCCGAGGTCGAGGCTCGAGGTCGCGACCACGCAGCGCACGCGGCCTTCGCGCAGTCCCTGCTCGACCGAGGCGCGCAGCTTCGGATCCAGCGAGCCGTGGTGAAGGGCGAGCGTTTCGGGCTCGTCGAGCCACGTCGCCGAGAGCGCGCGATGCCAGAGTTCGGCCTGCGCACGTGTGTTGGCGAACAGCAGGGTGGTAGCCGCCGCCTGCAGGCGCGCGGCGACGCGCTGCACCTGCGACAGACCCACGTGCCCGGCCCAGGGAAAACGCTCGCCGGCTTCGGGCAGCAGGGTCTCGAGGGTGAGACTGCGGGGCCTGGCTGCCTGCAGGATGGCGGCGCCCGGCGCATGCGGCAGCAGTGCGTCGCGCGCCTGCTCGAGGTTGCCGAGCGTGGCCGACAGCCCCCAGATGCGCACATCCGGCGCCCACGCGCGGAGCCGCGCCAGGCACAGCTGCAGCAGCACGCCGCGTTTGTTGCCGAGCAGTTCGTGCCACTCGTCGACGACGATGCCGCGCAGGCCCGACAGCTGCGCGGCGGTGTCGGGATAGCTCAGCAGCAGGGCCAGCGATTCGGGCGTGATCACCAGCGCATCGGCGCGACCCTGGCGGGCGAGGCGGCGGTCGCGGGAGCTGGCGTCGCCGGTGCGCATCGCGACGGTCCAGTCCAGGCCCAGCGCCTCGATCGGCTCGCGCAGGGCGCGCACGGTGTCGCTGGCAAGGGCGCGCAACGGGGTGATCCAGAGCAGGCGGGTGCGGGCGGCAGGCGCCGTCTTCCTGCGCGCCGTTGCCGGCGTGTGGTGGGACACCCCGGCATCCGGCGCTGCCGGCGTTCCCGCATCGCCTCCAACCACGGCCGGGCACGCAGCCCCTTCTGCCCGCGCCTTCGACACCCGTTCGACGCGTGTGGCCGCGACGCGCGCCGCGACCATGCGCGCCGATGCCGCCGGGGCAGTCTGCGTGTTGCCGGCGGCCTGCGCCGCACGCCGCGACGCCGTTCCGGCCGCACCGGCCCTGGCCTGCACTGCTCTTGCTGGCGCGAGCTTCTGCCGCGCCGCTTCGGCCAGCGCATCGAGCAGCGGGCCACCCAGGGCGGCCAGGGTCTTGCCGCTGCCGGTGGGCGTGACCAGCAGTCCGGATTCGCCACGGCGCCAGCGGCGCCAGGCCTCGCGCTGGAAGGGCGCCGGTCGCCATCCCCGGGTGTCGAACCACGCCGCCAGCGGCGCGTCGAAGCGGGTGCGCGGCGCGCCGGACTTCATCGCGCGAGCGCCCGCAGGGTGGCCAGGCGATCGGCTTCGGCCGCGGGCTTGTCGTGGCGCCAGCGCAGGATGCGCGGGAAGCGCACGGCGATGCCGGACTTGTGCCGGGTCGACCGGTTGACCGCCTCGAAGCCGAGTTCGAACACGTGCACGCCAGGCACCGAGCGCACCGGGCCGAAGCGCTCCAGCGTGTTGGCGCGGATCCAGCGGTCCAGGCGCAGGATCTCCGCGTCGTCCAGGCCGCTGTAGGCCTTCGCCACGGGCACCAGGGTGTCGCCGTCCCAGAGGCCGAAGGTGTAGTCGGTATAGAGCGTGCTGCGGCGGCCGTGCCCGGACTGCGCATAGATCAGCACCGCATCCACGGTAAGCGGGTCGATCTTCCACTTCCACCAGTCGCCGCGCTTGCGCCCGGCCTGGTAGGGCGCGTCGCGACGCTTGAGCATGAGGCCTTCGACGCCGCGCTCGCGCGCCTGTTCGCGCAGGCCGGCTGCCTGGCTCCAGTCGCTTGCGTCGACCAGGGGCGAGGCGACGATGCGCGGATCGCCGTGCGCGGCCAGCAGTGCCTCCAGCGCCGCGCGCCGCTCATGCTGCGGGCGCGCGCGCCAGTCCTCGCCGTCCAGTTCGAGCAGGTCGTAGGCCTGCACGCGTACCGGCGTATCGGCGAGGGTCTTCGCGCCGGGCTTGCGCCGCTGGATGCGGGTCTGCAATGCGGTGAACGGCATCGGCTCGGCGGCATCGCCACGCCAGGCTAGCAGTTCGCCGTCGAGGACGCAGTCGCGCAACAGGGCGCGCGCGGCATGTTCGATCTCGGGGAAGCGGCCATCGAGCCGCTCCTCGCCGCGCGACCACAGCGCCACCTCGCCGCCGCGGCGGATCAGCTGCAGGCGGATGCCGTCCCACTTCCATTCCAGCAGCCAGTCGTCGATGGACCCGAGGGCGCGTTCGACCGCCGCCGGATCATTGGCGAGCGTGGCGGGAGGCGGCGCATCGATCTGCTCCGCGTCATGGTCGCTCCGTTCCGCATCGTCCTCGGGCAGCGCGGCCGCGTCCGGCCTCAGCGCCGCCTCCAGGGGCGTGGCCAGGAAGAACGGGTAGGGCTGCTGGCGGTCGCTCGCCAGCTCCTCCTGCGACAGCAGCGTGGCGAGGAACCGGGGCGTCGGCTGCCACTGGCCGAGCATGCGCTGGGCGATGCGGGCGATGTCGATGCCGCTCATTTCCGCCAGCGCCTGCTGGACCATGCGTTGCGAGACGCCCACGCGCAGTGCGCCGGTGAGCAGCTTGTTGAACAGCAGGCGCTCGTCGAAGCACAGGCTGCGCCAGGCCCCGACCACCACCGCCCGGCGCACCTCGACGTCGCGGTTCGCGACCGGCAGCAGGCGGCGTTCGATCCATTCCCACAGCGGTGCGTCGCTGCCCGGCGTAGTGGGGTCGTCGATCAGCAGGGCCAGGGTCTCGGCCAGGTCGCCGACCTGGTCGTAGCTGTCGTCGACCAGCCAGTCGGGCAGGCCGGCTTCGGCGGCGATCCATTCGCGCAGCTCGCGCGCGTTGGCGATGCGGCGCTTCGCGCCCGCGACCTTGCCTCCGGAGAGCAGGTGCAGCGCCCAGGCCGCGTCGCGCGGCGGCGCTTCGCGAAAGTAGCGCACCAGCGCCGCACGCTTGTCGAGGGTGGCGGTGCTGCGGTCGATCTCGCGGTAGAGGGCGGCGAAGCGGCGCATCAGGCGGGGGCCGGTGCGGGGATGAATTGAGTGGCGACCTGGACGTGCCCCCACCCCGGCCCTCCCCTGTGAACGGGGGAGGGAGTGTTCTGCGCCTTCCCCCGCTTGCGGTGGAAGGTTGAGATGGGGGCAGGTTCCGCAGCGAGGACGCGTGTCGTGGCGATCTGGGCGTGCAGCCACCCCGACCCTCGCCCATGGCGGGGAAAGGGAGTGCCCTGCTCCTTCCCCCGCCTGCGGGAGAAGGCCGGGATGGGGGCAGGTTCCGCAGCGGGGATCGATGGCCCGGCGACCTGGGCGTGCCC
>JAEXTE010000202.1 GCA_023453655.1 Pseudomonadota bacterium | reverse complement strand
TTTGACCAAAGTCCAATACGGCAGGCGCGTTGCGGCGCAGCATTGCGATTGACACCAATCGGCGTAAAAGCCCACTTTGGCGTTCCCCCATCGCGAGGCTGGCCATGAAGTCTGGATTCGGAAAGATCGGCTGGGCATTGCTTGCCCTGCTCGGCGCGTTCTGCCTGGGTACCGTGGCCCTGCGCCGTGGCGAATCGATCAACGCACTGTGGATCGTGATCGCCGCGGTCTCGATCTACCTGGTCGCCTACCGCTACTACGGCCTGTTCATCGCCCACCGGGTGCTGGGGCTCGACCCCACCCGGGCGACCCCCGCGGTGCTGCGCAACGACGGCCTGGACTTCGTGCCGACCAACAAGCACGTGCTGTTCGGCCACCACTTCGCCGCCATCGCCGGCGCCGGCCCGCTGGTCGGCCCGGTGCTCGCCGCGCAGATGGGCTACCTGCCCGGCACCCTGTGGCTGATCGCCGGCGTCGTGCTGGCCGGCGCGGTGCAGGACTTCATGGTGCTGGTGATCTCCAGCCGGCGCGACGCGCGCTCGCTGGGCGACCTCGTGCGCGAGGAGATGGGCAGGATCCCCGGCACCATCGCCCTGTTCGGCGCCTTCCTGATCATGATCATCATCCTGGCGGTGCTGGCGATGATCGTGGTGAAGGCGCTGGCCGAAAGCCCCTGGGGCATGTTCACGGTGATCGCGACGATCCCCATCGCGATCTTCATGGGCGTGTACATGCGCTACATCCGGCCCGGCAAGATCGGCGAGATCTCGGTGGTCGGCATCCTGCTGCTGGTGGCCGCGATCTGGTTCGGCGGCGACGTCGCCGCCCATCCCACCTGGGGTCCGGCCTTCACCTTCACCGGCACCCAGATCACCTGGATGCTGATCGGCTACGGCTTCGTCGCCGCGGTGCTGCCGGTGTGGCTGCTGCTGGCGCCGCGCGACTACCTTTCGACCTTCCTCAAGATCGGCACCATCGTCGGCCTGGCCATCGGCATCCTCATCGTGATGCCGGAACTGCGCATGCCTGCGCTGACCCAGTTCACCGACGGCACCGGGCCGGTGTGGAAGGGCTCGATGTTCCCGTTCCTGTTCATCACCATCGCCTGCGGCGCGGTCTCGGGCTTCCACGCCCTGATCAGCTCCGGCACCACGCCCAAGCTGCTGGCCAACGAGCGCCACGCGCCCTACATCGGCTACGGCGGCATGCTGATGGAATCGTTCGTGGCGATCATGGCGATGGTGGCCGCGGCGACCATCGACCCGGGCGTGTACTTCGCGATGAACAGCCCGGCCGCGGTGATCGGCACCGACGTCGCCAACGCCGCCCAGGTGGTCTCCAGCTGGGGCTTCACCGTCACCCCCGAGGTGCTGACCGCGACCGCGGCCGACATCGGCGAGAACTCGATCCTCTCCCGCGCCGGCGGCGCACCGACCCTCGCGGTGGGCATCGCCCAGATCTTCCATGCGGTGCTGCCGGGCGAAGGCATGATGGCGTTCTGGTACCACTTCGCGATCCTGTTCGAGGCGCTGTTCATCCTCACCGCGGTGGACGCCGGCACCCGTGCCGGACGCTTCATGCTGCAGGACCTGCTGGGCAACTTCGTGCCGGCGATGCGCAAGACCGAGTCCTGGGGGCCGAACCTGATCGCCACCGCCGGCTGCGTGGCGATGTGGGGCTACTTCCTGTACGTGGGCGTCACCGATCCGCTGGGCGGCATCAACATGCTGTGGCCGCTGTTCGGCATCGCCAACCAGATGCTGGCCGGCATCGCGCTGATGCTGTGCACCGTGGTCCTGTTCAAGATGAAGAAGGACCCCTACGCCTGGGTATCGATCGTGCCGACCGCGTGGCTGCTGGTGTGCACCACCTACGCCGGCTGGATCAAGATCTTCGACGACAACCCGGCCGTGGGCTTCCTGGCGCAGGCCAACCGCTACCGGGCGGCGATCGCCAACGGCGAGCTGATCGCCCCGTCCAAGGACCTGGCCGGCATGTCGCAGATCATGTTCAACAACTACGTCAACGCGGGCCTGACCGCGCTGTTCCTGCTGGTGGTGCTGAGCGTGCTGTTCTACTCCGTCGGCGCGATCCGCAAGGCGCGGGCCAGTGCCACGCGCACCGATCGCGAGACGCCCTACGTGGCGCTGACCGAAGCGCAGCAGAAGGCCTATCTCTGATGGCCGGCGCACTCGTCCCGCTCGACCACTTCGCCACCCACAAGGTGGTGTGGCGACGGCTGGTGCAGACCGCGCGGCTGTGCTGCGGCATCCCGGACTACGACAACTATGTCCGGCACATGCTGGAGAAGCATCCGGACCGCGAGCCGATGGACTACAAGACCTTCTTCCGCGAACGCCAGGAAGCCCGCTTCGGCGGGCGCAGCGGGTTCCGCTGCTGCTGAAGGTCGCGACCGGACACACGGGAAAGGCGAAGCGCAGGCTTCGCCTTTCTTGTCTGGCGCCGCGGCAAGCACGCGCGCGGACAAGTATCGGGGCCGTTCCATGCGGGCGCCCCCGGGGGGCGCCTGCCGGGAACGACGGAACCGCGGGGCCCAGCTCTTCCCGGAGCAGAGAGAACAAACGGGCGAAGCGCGGCTTCGCGCTGCCGGTGACGGGGATGGCGGCCTACTGCCCCGCCATCAGTCGCAGCACCTGACCGACCCAATACGCGATCAGGGTGCCGGTGGCGTAGCCGATGGTGCCCAGCAGCACGCCCACGGGCGCCAACGTCGGATGGAACGCGGCCGCGACCACCGGCGCGGACGCCGCGGCACCGATGTTGCCCTGCGAACCGATTGCGAAGTAGAACAGCGGCGCCCTGACCAGCTTCGCCGCGCCCCACAGCACCAGGATGTGCACCAGCATCCAGACCGCACCCAGTGCGAGCAGCCAGGGCCGGTCGGCGAGCTGCATGAAGTCCATCTGCATGCCGATGCTGGCGATCAGGAAATACAGGCACGCGCTGCCGATCTTGGCCATGCCCGCGTTCTCCAGCCGCCGCATCGGCGTGAAGCTGAGCAGCAGGCCGGCCACGGTGGAACACACCACCACCCACACGAAGCCCGAGTCGAGGCTGAAGCGCGAGGCGTTCTCCACGTTGGCCGCGAACCAGGCGGCCAACGGATTGGCCACCGCATGCGCCAGGCCGACGATGCCGAAGCCGATGCCGATAATCACCATCAGGTCGGTCAGCGTCGGAATGCGCGCGTTGGCCGCCTCATACGCTTCCAGGCGCGATTTCATCCCGTCGATGGCGCGTGTGTCGGCGCCGCTGCGCGCGTCGATGGTGGTCGCGCGCCCGGCCAGGAACAGCAGGGTCGCCATCCACAGGTTGGCAATGGCCACGTCCACCACCGCGAACTGGCCGAACAGGGTCGCGTCCACCTCATAGACCTCGCGGATCGCCACCATGTTGGCGCCACCGCCGATCCAGCTGCCCGACAGCGCCGCCATGCCCTTCCAGACATCGCCGGCCACCACGTCGGGCTTGATCCACTCGAACAGCTGGAACGACACGATCGCGCCCAGCGCGATGCCCAGCGTACCCATGCAGAACACGAACAGCAGTCGCGGGCCGAGGCCGATCACGCCCTTCAGGTCGATGGTCATGGTCAGCAGCACCAGCGCCACCGGCAGCAGCACGCGGCTGCCGATCGGGTTGTAGATCGCGCCCTGGGTGCCGTCGATCAGGCCAAGGGTGTTGTAGAGCGCCGGCACGAAGTAGCACAGCAGCAGTGCCGGCACCCAGGTGAAGAATTTTTTCCAGAACTGCGTGGGGCCACTTGCCAGCCAGAAGATCAGGCCGAGCGTGGCGGCGATCAGGCCGAACACCACGATGTCGTTGGTGATCAGTGCAGTCGAAGGTGCGGCGTTCTCGATCGCCATGGGCGGCTCCGTTGGGTGGCGCGATCGTTCCGCGCAAAGGGAAAGCCGGCTCGCGCCGGCTTTCCGCGGGACTCACTGGCCGATGTGCTTCCTCAGCCAGGCGTTGACGGTATCGTGCCAGAGGATGCTGTTGTGCGGCTTGAGCACCCAGTGGTTCTCGTCGGGGAAGTACAGCAGCTGCGACTCGATGCCGGCGCGCTGCAGCGCGGTGAAGCTCGACAGGCTCTGGTCGATCGGCACGCGAAAGTCGTTCTGCCCGGCCACCACCAGCGTCGGCACCTTCCACTTGTCGATGTGGCGCGCCGGGTTGAACTTCTCGTAGGCCTCGGGATTGGCCGCGACGGTGCCGCCGAACTCCCATTCGGTGAACCACAGCTC